>JAKLHU010000195.1 GCA_022709995.1 Verrucomicrobiota bacterium
TCAAAGCATCACCACCGAAGGAGAAGATTATGTATTTCACCGGATTTGCGGATGAAGCGGCGAAAGATTTGGCCAGTCAGATCAAGGCGACGAAGGCTTTGGGCTGGACGAACATTGAGTCGCGTTCGATCGATGGCGTGAACATCCATGATTTGCCGGCCGAGCGTTTTGACCAGGTCGCCGCCGAGCTGGAAGCGGCCGGGATCAAGGTCAATTGCTTTGGTTCGACGATTGCGAACTGGGGCAAGAAGATCACGGATCCTTTTGACTCGTCCCTGGCCGAGATCAAGCGCGCCATTCCGCGGATGCAGCGCCTGGGCACCAAGCTGATCCGGGTCATGAGTTTTGCGCGTCTTGACGACCGCGAGCCCAGCGACCAGATGGAGGAAGAGCGTTTCCGCCGTTTGCGCGAGCTGACCAAGATGTTCCTCGACCATGGCATGCAGCCGGTGCATGAGAATTGCATGAACTACGGCGGCATGGGCTGGCAGTTCACCCTCAAGATGCTGGAAAATGTCCCGGGCTTGAAGCTGGTTTTTGACACCGGCAACCCGATTGGCACCGACGACCGCTCCAAGGCGAAGCCGTACCCGAAGCAGTCGAGCTGGGAATTCTACAGTCATGTCCGTGACCACGTGGCCTACATCCACATCAAGGACGGCCATTTTGACCCGGTCAAGAAAGACCTCATCTGCACCTGGCCGGGCGAAGGCAACGGCGATGTGCGGCGGATCCTGACCGATGCGTTTGCCCGCGGCTATGATGGCGGCATCTCGATTGAGCCGCACATGCAGGTTATTTTCCACGATGCGTCGGTCAAGGCCGACCCGAAGGCGATGTTTGACAATTACGTCGAATACGGCCGCCGCCTGATGAAACTGGTGGGGGAATGCCGGAAGCAGAAGTAAAAGCGGTTGGCGCAGCAGCAGCTGTCCCGTTGATCGCGGTGTGAATGACATCAAGGTCGGGAAAACGGGGCGCTTTTAGCGCAAAGGCATGACTGGCACGGGGTCTCCCAAGCCATTCATGCCTTTGTTTTGCTTGCCGGGGCAGTCCGCCTTGTCCATGTTCACTTCACGGATGGATATACAGCCAGCAGGCTTCCAGCGGGGTGACGACGGCGTCGGCGACGACGGCATAGGTTTTGCCGTTCCATCTCCAGGCCTCGGCATGGTTGGGGATGGGAGTGGCCACGACCGGCGCCACCAGGTGCCAGCCAGGCGCCGTTGGCAGTTCAACCGTGGTCGTGAGGCCGGTCAGCGGCAGGGTGAGGGCGTCGGCATCGTCATGAAAGAGCCAGTATGCCTGTCCGCCGGGGAAGATTGTGGTCTTGGCATA
The DNA here is from genome assembly GCA_022709995.1 of Verrucomicrobiota bacterium. Classification (GTDB taxonomy): domain Bacteria; phylum Verrucomicrobiota; class Lentisphaeria; order Oligosphaerales; family Oligosphaeraceae; genus JAAZKI01. The sequence continues at coordinate 1,339 of JAKLHU010000195.1, forward strand.
GTGCGGCTGGCCGGCGAGGAGCTGGCAGCTGAATGCCGGCAGGCCTGCAAGGGGGATGGCGTCGGCAGCCTCCAGAGTGACCGGCAGTCCGACTAAGTTCCAGCCGGGCGCGAGGGTGATTTCGATATCGGCTTCGAAGAGTGCTGTCGCCGCCACGGGCGCGGCCGGCATGGAGAAGGTCGTTTCGGCGTTCCCGGCGTCCGCCAGATTGACGGCCGGGGCGGTTTCCCAGCGCCGGAAACGCGCGCCGCCGGCGGTGGGGCTGGCGGTCAGGGTTACGATGTCCCCGGCGGCGGCGAGAATGGTGGCGGCCGGGTTTTCGCTCGCGCTGGCGGCAGCGCCGGCGGTGACGGTGACTGGATACAGCGGCACGCAGGAAAAGTCGTCGAGCCAGCCGCAGTCGTCGTACATAAACCACGGGCCGTCTCCCTTCTGGTAGGTCCAGGAGAGCGTATATGTTCCCGGTTCCGGGATGACGACGGCATAATATTCCCAGTCGAGGTCGCCGGCGATGCGGCCGATCTCCACGTCGTCGACGGCGAAGATCAGATAGTCGGCGTCGGGATACTCCTCTGTTTCCGGCTGGGAGGAGACTTTCCATTGGAAGGCGACGGCGCAGGGGCCGGTGACGTACGTGTAGAGGCGGGAAAAGTCGTTGTCATAGAGAATCGGGCTGCCGTCCGGGGCGTCTTGTCCGCCGCCCGACTGGAGCGCGGCCGGCGGTGAAAAGGCGGTCGCGGCCTGTACGCGCCAGTTGGCATGGCCGTCGGTGAAGAAGTCCTGCCCGGGGCTGTTGACGGCGGCGCCGGCGCCGGCCAGGGGCACTTCGGGGAATTTCACGACCAAGTCGGCGGTCGCCGTTGTTTGCCATTTACCGTTGGCCGCAGTGGCGGTGATCCAGACCAGGACATTGCCGGTGCGGGCGGTCGTCGCCGGGGTCAGGGTGAGGGTTTGGCTCAAGCCTTGGCCCGAGAAGGTGAGATTGGCGGTCGGGAAGAGGTCTGGCCGGCTGGTGGCGGCGTTCAGGTTCAGACCAGGCAGGTCGGAGACGTTGATTTCGACGGTGAACGGGCTGGTGTTGAAGCCGGTCACGACCGGCGTCAACACGGTCATCTGGAGAACAGCCGGGGCTGGCGTGACGGTGACCGTCACCGTGGCTGCCGGTTGCCAGGCGCCGTTCATCAGGGCGGCGAGGGTGTATTTGGCTTCGCCGGCCGGCTGGTTAGCAAGGTTCCAGGAGCGGGCTCCGGGCGGGATGTTGCTGGATATTGTCGTGGTGATGCCATTTCTGGTTGTCCGCAGCCGGAAGGCGGTCACGGCGGCGGCGTGGTAGTCGGGAAACTGCCAGGAGAGGGTGAAGTCGGGGGGCTGTTCGTAGGCGGTTTCGGTGAATTGCGGCGTCAGTTGCGGTTGAATGCCAGTAATGCCATTGCTGATGACGGTGTTTTCGTAGCCGTCATTGAGCCGGTACCAGCCGTTTTCGTAGCCGTCCCAGCCATAGTTGAAATGATAATAGTCGGCGCCGGAATCAGTCAGGAGCCCGTCGGCGACAAAACTGTGATTGCCGATGTTGGTCATGCCGCTGAAGCCGACATAGGCCGGCCGGCCGGCCAGAATGTCGTTCTTGATGTTGGCGTAGAGGGCGGCCGGGGAAATGTAGTTGGAGTAATGGGAGGAGATGTTGGACATTTTGAAGTCGGAGGACTGGAAAAAAAGATGGTCGGAAAACACCTGCGGGATGTCGTTGGAAAAGGTCCCGGTGCCGTTGAGCTCGTAGTCGGAGTTGAAGAAAACGCCCAGGGCCAGGCAGGCTCTGGCCACGGCCAGGTTGGCGGGGGCGGTCGGGGCGCCGCCGGCGCCGGCATACGCGTCCTGCATGGCGTCCCAGGCAAAGGGCAGGGACAGATTGGCGGCGAGGGTGGCGCGGGTTGCCCCTTCGCTGTCCGCGTGGCTTTTGCCGCCTTGGCCGCGCGGCGGCCAATGGTGGAATTTCAGGATTTGGGCGATGGCGACCGGCACGCAGCCGGCATCGGCGCGGATGAGGGTCGTGTTGCCGCTGGTCGGCAGATAGTGGTCGTAGGGCGCATGCTGCCCCCAGAACGTGGAGAGCAGGGGCGGCTGGAGGATGGTCGAGGGAACGGGGTCAATGGGTGCGGCGCGGGTCTGGTCCGTGGCGCGGAGCCGGTCCCATTGGCCGCGGTTTTGGGCGAAATAATCCGTCGCGCTTCTGGTTTGCGGCTGGGCGAGGAGGTCGGCAAAGCGCCGGTTCTGAGCCTGGAGCAGATCGGCCAGTGGCGAGCCTGGCGCGAGGCCATGCGTCAGGGAGGCGGTTTCGGAGAAGGCGACGACCGGGGGGAGCGTGTCGTCCGTGCTCATGATCACATAGCCGCGTGGATGCAGGCGGACGATGGCCAGCGCCGCCATGGCCGGGCCGTCGTCCGGAACGGCGACGGCAGCGACGGCGGCGTTGGGCGCGAATTGCCGGAACACGGCGTTCTGTCCCAGCCAGGCCGAGACCGCCGCCAGCACGTCACGCTCCGGCACCGGTGTGGCTGGACTGGCGGGGGCGAGGCAGAGAAAGATGGCGACGATGGCAGAAAACCAATGCTTCATGGTGTGTTACGAAAGGACTTTCAAGTGGAAGAGGGGCAGGAGGGCGGCAGTGCGGTCGGACTGAAATCTCCCCGCGAACCGGATACCGCTGGCGCGGCCCACCAAAAATGAGCCAATAGTTTAATGACTGCTGGTGAAAATGCAAGCAAGCTGGAGCACAAAACAGATTGAGGGATTAGATTATACCGACGGCCCGCGGACCTTGTTCCGGCAGCCTCCTTGCGCATTATTACCCTCTCCCCTGGACATGGCATGAACCTGAAATCCTATCGTCTTTTCATCTTTGATTTGGACAACACCCTGGTCAGCTCGGAGTCCCAGCACACGGCCGCCTTTGCCCAGGCCATCCGGGAGCTGGCCGGCTATGAACTGACCGAGGAGGACCGGCACGACTATATCGGCAACACCAGCGGCTGGCTGGCCGAGAAGATCATTCGCAAGATGGGCTACAAGCACATCACGCCGCGGGATGTCTCCCGGCGCAAAGGCGAATGCGTGATGCGGACTTTTGAAGCCCGCCCGTTTCCGGGCGCCTGTGAATTTGTCCGTCGCTACTATGGCCGCGTGAAGCTGGGGGTGGCGAGCAATTCTCCGCGCGACTTTGTGCACTACGCCCTCCGTCTGATTGGTTTGTATGATCTCATGGACAAGGTCAAGACGGTCGAGGACGTCAAGGAGCGCAAGCCCGATCCGGAGATGTTCCTGGCCTTGAGTTCGGAATTGGCCGTGGCGCCTTCGGAATGCCTGGTTTTTGAGGACACCGGCCTGGGGCTGGAGGCGGCGGCGCGGGGAGGTTTTCCAGCCGTACTGCTGGTGAATCCGGGCAATCTGCTGCCGGATGTCATTCCCGATGGCATTCCGACCATGACCTGGCCGCAGCTGCTGGCCGCCGGCGCGGCCGACTGACAGAGCCGGCCGACCCAGGGTGACCGCATCGGCGCGGGGTGGCCGAAAGACCGCCGCGCCTCAAGGCCGGCAAAGGCGGGGCGGCGGCGCGAACAGATGTTTCCATGAGATGGCTCGGGGCTTGGCCGGCGGCGGGTGCTATTCCGGCCGTGACGGCGCGGGGCAATTCGGAAAAGGCAGAA
>JAKLHU010000196.1 GCA_022709995.1 Verrucomicrobiota bacterium
TGCCCTCCACGCCGCGAATGTTGTCGGACGTATCGCCGACGAGAGCCAGAAAATCCCCTAACCGTTCCGGCGCCACGCCGAATTTCGCCATGACATCCGCTTGGCTCAAGGCGGACCACTCGTCGTTGGCGCCGGAACTGAGCAGCACGACTTCCGGGTCCGCCGTCAGCTGGGCGATGTCCTTGTCAAAAGTGAGGATTTTGACCGGCAACTGCTCGCGGCGGGCGGTGATGGCCGCAATCAGGTCATCGGCTTCGATGCCTTCCTGTTCCAGAAGCGGCCAGCCAAAGGCGCTCATCCAGTCCCGAATCGGGGCAATCTGCGAACGCAACGCATCTGGCATCGGCGGGCGCTGCGCCTTGTATTCGGGGCAGATGGCCAGGCGCCGCCCCGACTTGCCCTTGTCAAACAGAACCGCGCCATGGCTGCTGGCCAGGGAACGGTCCAGTTGCAACAACAGGCGGGCGATGCCGTAGAGCGCATTCGCCGGCTCGCCACGCTGGTTGGTCAACGAGCGGATAGCGTAGAACGACCGGTAGATCTGCGCGTAGGCGTCAACCAGAACAATCGCGGGGGTCGGATCCGACATGTCATTGGCGGCCCAGGCCCAGGCCGGCGTTGATCAGGTAAGTGTAACTGCGGCGAATCGCCTCAGTCATGTCAATCGGAGCGCTGTCCAGTTCGACAATGATGTGCCCGACGCTGTCGGGAACGACGGCGCAAATGCCGGGGATGTCGAGCTGGCCTTCACCCAAAGGGCGCAAATCGACCTTGCGGTCGGCCGGGACCGGCGGGAAGACGCCGTCTTTCATGTGCAGCGACACGATCCGGCCGGCATAGTGCCGGGCCATGGCAACCGCGTCGTTGGCGCCAAAATTGGCCGACCAGAACGCGTCGAGCTGGAACATGATCTGCGGGCAGTATTCGACATAGAGGTCATACTTCAACCGGCCATTGAGGATGTCGAATTCCCAGTAGTGGTTATGCTGATACAGACCAAGGCCGGCGGCGGCCAGTTTCTGCAGGATGGCGTTCGTCTTGTCGGCCGTCGCCTTGATGGTGTCGAGGTCCTTGAAGTCATTCGGGCCATAGCCGCAGCAGAGGCTCTTCAGTCCCAGAGTCGCGGCAAAGTCGACGGCTTCCTGGATGGAATCCCCTTTGAGGGGGGCGCCATGCGCGGAACAGATTTCCAGACCATATTTCTTGCAGGCAACGACGAACTCGGTGATGCTCAAGTCTCCGAAGCCGGCCGGCTCCACGGCTTGAAAGCCGATCTCGGCCAAAGTCCGCAAAACACTATCCATGCCATTTTTGGCCGCTTCCGCCCGCATGGAATACAACTGCACTGCCAGTTTACGTTTCATTCTCTCTGCTCCTTGGATACTTTTCTGTCATCAGGACGGCCCGGCCACGCCGAGTCCGTCCTGGGGCGATTACAAAAGACCGATCAAGTCAAAAGACCTTTCCCATGCGAATCACGGAAACAGCAAGTATAATCCGCCGATGGCTTGCCGTCAATCGGACGACATGAAAATCGTTCCCGGTTCGTTATCGGTCACCCATTGAGAATTAAGCGATAGAGGAGTCAACGCTTGAGCGCCTCAGACCCTGATGCGCCCAAGCGTCAAAGTGGTTAATGTGCAAAATGTGGTGATGGAAGGCGATATTCTACAACAAGCACCGAAATCATCGCCATCCCATGGGACCCATGCTCTTGAGGTTAGGGCTCGGTTGAACTTTGTATGGCTGCAACAATCCAGAGGGAGATTCGTCCCATTATCCTATCCACCGTCCCATAAGTCATATATGTCCTATATGTCCCATGTTTCCAGCCAGAATTATGTATAAGTGACGAGCATTGGCCCTATCTCTCCTACGGCAGCCTGAAGGCTGAACACCATACGTACGGCAGCCTGAAGGCTGAACACCATACGCACGGCAGCCTGAAGGCTGAACACCATACGCACGGCAGCCTGAGGGCTGAACGTCGTACGTACGGCAGCCTGAAGGCTGAACGTCGTACGTACGGCAGGCTGAAACCAAGCGCTTATCACCACATTTTGCACATTAACCAAATGTCTGGAATTACTGGTTCCAGGCATTGTGGCGGTCGTCCAGCCCGGGAGCTGTAGTCTGGGGCGACGGCCGCTGTTTTTGATGCATCATGGCTTTTCCAGAAACGGCTTCCGCAGCTGCTTGAGGAAGCCAATCGCTTCCGCGACATCCTTCTGCTGTTCCGGACCGGGCGGCAGTTCCCGCTCAATGACGAGAGGACCGCGGAAGCCACGTTGCATCAGAGTGGTCAGAATGCTGGCAAAGGCCGTGCCGCCCTGCCCCAACACCGTCTCCCGGCCCATCTTCCCCGGCTCGGTCGGCCGGACCGCGTCTTTGCAATGGACGACCTTGACGCGGTCGCCCAGTTCGTCGACCATCACCTGCGGGTCGTCGCGGTCGTAGATCAGCAGATTGGCCGGGTCGAAGTTGAGGCCGAGGTTGGGGCTGCCGATATCGGCGAACGTCTTTTTCAAGCTGGCCACCGGCTCCGGTCCAGTTTCAAACAGCCAGTACTGGCCGTTTTCCTCGGCGAAGCACAGGAGCTGTTGGAAATCATGGATGAGCTGCTCGTACATCTCGCCGGTGGCCTGGGAAATATCGCCGACATGACAGGTGATGTAGGTGATACCCAGGCGCCGGGCCCAATTCATCTGCCGACAGGCCAGCAGCATGCGACTGGCCCGCGATTTCTCCGTGACCAGGCCCTTGGCAAAATCCAGGCTGGGGAACGACACGAACAGCGATACGGGAGTCAAGCCGTGCTCGGCCAGCAAGCCCAGATATTGCCACGTCCGGCGCCGACCGCCGTCGCCAGAAAGAAATTCCTCCCCGATCCGGGCGATCTGGCACGTCTCCAGGCCAGCCGCCCGCAAATGCCGCAACTGCTCACGCGTCGTACTCTGCGGGCGCAGCAGCGTCCCGATTGGCAACGCTTTGCTCATCATCAGTCCTTTCCTTTATTAATAATGGCGGCCGCAACCGCAGTATCCTCAGGCACCGCCGCTGGACGGCGGACCCGGCTACAGAGTCACATCGACAATGGTCAAACCGCCCGGGGCGACTTTGACGCGGAACGACTTTTCGACGCCGGTCGAATCCTTGGCGGCAAAACCGGCCGTATCCTCGGGTGACCGGAGATATTTCGCGGGCAGCAGGGGATACTTGCTGACGTTGTCGACTTTCCGCAGCGGCGTCGGCGCCGTCACCACGGCATAGCCGTAGCGCAGCAAATCATAATTGGTGATGTAGAGGCGATACCGGCCGTCGGCCAGAAGCATCGGCACCATCGGCAGATTGCAGGTAAAGACCGTGTCGCCGGCTTTCTTCAGCAATTCGGCACAGGCCTTGCGGAAGCCGAGGCCGACCTTGGTGAAGGCAAGTGTTTCCTTCAGGACGCTGCCCGTCTCCGGCAGCTGGCTCAGGTCGCCCGTCAAGTCGGGGCTGTCGTCCGCCTCGGCCGCCAGAGCCACGAACGCCGTTTGGTCGGCCGCCGTCAGGCCGGAATGGTACGCGAACGCGGTCAGCGGCCGGTCGGCATGCGGGTCGGTGAACTGGATTTCCGGCGCAATGCCCCAAGCGGCCAGGTCGAATCCTGCCGCGGCCGTGGCCACGACCGCGCCGCCGCGATAGGCGGCCAGGGCCTTCTTTTCGCCGTCGTCCAGCAAGTCAAAGTTGGGCACGAAAAGGGTCCTTTCCGCGACGGCCAGGTCTTCCGTCCGCAAGACGGCGCCGCAGAGAGAGCCGAGGCAGCTCATCTCGTAATAGGTCTTATGCAGGGTCCAGCGGCGGGTCTGGATGTAGGCCGGAAGGGTGTTGCGCAGCGCCGCGTCGGACCAGACCAGGGTCGGCGCCAGGACACGGCTGACACCGTCGACAAAGCCGATTTCAAAGCGTTCGCGCAGCCATTTCCAATCTTCCTGGCGGATGCCGTCGCCGAGACAGATCATCAAACCGGTCAGGCAGCGTTGCAGTCCCCGCGGGGTTTGGCGGTGGAAGCCCAGCAGGGTGTAGATGTCGCGTTCAAGCCGGCTGGGGAAATGGTGGATCACATCCCATTCCTCAGTGGCGTCACGCACGCCGAGCAGACTGAGCGACTTGCCCTCCGGCACGTAGGCCGCGGTCAGCGGCGCCAGGGCCATGTAGCGGTGGAAGCGGTCGCCCCAGTCGCCATGCTGCATATGCAGGCCGGTCGGCACGATGTTCGGCATCAGGTAATCCAGGCCGGCCTCCACCACGCCCTTCAGGTCAAGCCCCTTGCAGTACAGCGTCTCGAACGGGTCGGTGCAATACATGCCCAGGGCGATTGACTTGCGGCCGATCTGGTGCAAACGGCCGCCGATCTTGCGCCAGAACTGATTCCAGCGCCAGGCGTGGAATTCAATCCATTCCAGGCGATGCTTGCCCCACAGCCAGTCGCCGCGGAGGCAGCGCATCGCAAGCGAATCGTCGGCCAGGCCGTCTTCCAGTTGCGCCGGGGCGGCGCGGCCAGTGTAGTCCAGGAACTGCTTGAGCATGTCGGCGGAGAAGTCGCCATGGGCCAGGTGGTAGGCCTGCGGGCAGAAATTGTCCGCCACCTGCAAGCCGGCGAAGCCGTAGTCGGTCAGCGTCGCGCAGAGCTGGTCGGCGAAGAAGTCTTCATAGAGGGTGCCGTCGGCCAGGTGCTTGAGGGCGTTCAAGGCCCAGTTCCCGGTGCGAAGGGAGCACAGCAGTTCCGGATGGTCGCTGAGCCATTCCCGATGCCAGCGGTCGCCCTGGTTTCCGCCCATGATGCCCAAATACGGCTCCACGCCGGCGGCAGTCAGATTCCGCATCAGGGTGCGCAGGTCGAAATTGGTCCATTCCTGGCGTTCGCGCTCGTCGTTGCGCGGGCTGGCGTAGTACGAGCAGTTGTCCGGCGGCAACGTCCTTTCCCGGGCCATGCCGTCGTGGTGATGAACGATGTCCGGATGAAACAGAAAAGCGGAAATGCCCCGCGGG
>JAKLHU010000197.1 GCA_022709995.1 Verrucomicrobiota bacterium
AATGCCGGTGAAACAGACTCTCCGGTTTTTCACTTCAATGGTCCCCTTTCAGACCGAGAGAACGCCCGCCATCGACAATGTAGTTCTGACCGGTGATGCAATCGGCGTCGGGCGACAGCAGAAAGAGAACAAGCCCGGCGATGTCTTCGGCTCGGCACAGCCGGTCCAGGAAGGAATGCTTGCGCGCAAAAGCCACCGGGTCGGCCGGCATCTCGCCGGGGCGCTGGACCTTGCCGGGACAGACACAGTTGATCAAAACATTGTGCGGCCCCAGCTCCATGGCCAGCGTGCGCGTGGCGGCGATGATGCCGGCCTTGGCGGCGGCGTAGTCCGCGCATCCTTCCACCCCGCCGATGGCGACCAAAGACGAAATGTTGACGATTTTCCCGGCCCGGCGGGCGATCATGCCGGGAATCACTGCCCGGAGGCAATGCAGGGCGCCCAGCAAATTCACGTCGATGATTTCCCGGATTACCGCCATGTCCTGTTCGGCGAACCGGCGAATCCGGCGGCGGGCGCTGCCCCCGGCGCAGGTGACCAGGAAATCAGCCGGCCCCAGCTGCGCTTCGGCTCCGGCGACCGTTTGCAGCACCGCCTGGTAGTCGGTCAGATCAACGGCGTAGGCTTTGCCCTCCGGCAGCATGGCGGCGACCTTTTCGGCCGAGTCCAGATTCCGGTCGAGGACGGCCACCCGGGCGCCTTCCGCCGCCAGCTGCTGGCCGATGACGCCGCCAATATAGCCGCCGCCGCCAGACACAATCACCATTTTACCCTTGAACCGCATGGTCATTCCTCCCCCGCATAACCGCAGGCCGCCAGCAACGTCTGGTGCAGCAAAAGCTCATGCCGCCAGGGATATGGATTCGCCATTTTCCCATGAATGATGTCGGCGAATTCACGCAATTGCGCTTCGTACCGGCTTCCCAACGGCCCGCAATCGACCAGGTGCGTTCCGGCCGCGTAGCCGCCGGTTGCCTTTTTCAAGGTCAAACGAACCTGGAGGGGGTCGGTGTAGTACTGGCCAGACGACTTTTCAATGGGACAGAGCTCGACGCTGCCGCCAGTTCCGCAAACAATGAAGCGCCGGTGCCGCATGCCGTCGATTTCAGCCACGGAGACCCGGATGGTCGCCGTGGCCCTGGCATATTCCAGCACGGCCAGGCCGTTGTCGATCAAGCCATCCTTTCGGGTCTGCTTCAAAAAGGGCGTGACCCTCTCCGGTTTCCCAAGCATCTGGAGGACCTGATCAATCAGATATCCGGCAAAGATGTACATGGCCCCCCCTTTGAATTGGGCCAGCCAACGCCGATAGTCGGGGCGGTCGCCATCGTCGCGACTCATCACGGCGTGAATTTCGAAAATATCGCCCAGCCAGCCCTCCTGAACGGCCTTTTGGCAGAAGCGCAAAGCCGGGTTGTAGCGGTAGACATAGGCCAGCTGCAGGGCCAAAGACCGGTTGTCACAAAGGGCCAGCAGACGCCGGAAGTCCGCCATGGATTCCCCGGCGGGTTTGTCCAAGTGAATATGCAGCCCCCGGGCGGCGCACGGCAACGCCGTCGGAATCAACTCGGGGACATCCGTTTCCACCAGGACCGCCTGCAGGCCGGGACACTGCAGCAGCGCCTCCTCGGAAAGGAAAGGAAGCCCGGCATAGGCCGGCAGGGCCCCGCGTTTTTCCCTCCACACGGGATCCTTTTCCGCGACGCCGACAATCTCGAAGAGATCCGGAAGATGGCGCAGAGCCGTCATCTTGTCCGCCCCGTGATTATGGCCAATACCGATCTGCCCGATTTTGATTCTTGACATCCGGCCTCCATGTTTGGTTTTGACTGGGCCTAATATACCGGCGCTTCCGTAGTCTACCAGCCAAATCCCCGGAGGCGCCGGCGGAAATCGTCATCGGTCAGCCATTGCATCTGGCGGCGGTAGTGGCCTGGCGCACCAAGGTGGCGCCTCAGGCCCTGAGGCGCTCAAACGTTGACTCCTCAAAAGCTCAGTTATCAATGGCTGACCGCTTGCCGGAAATCGCCATCCCTGAAGCTCGCCGAGCTGATGCTCCGCGCCGACCGGGGGTGACTCCTTTTCTCACCATGCCGGGCCGAGGCGGATAGGCGCGTCGCCAACTTGCCTGGCCCCAACCGGCATCGGCCGGGTAATTTTCCGAAAACACCACCCATCCTCACCCTCGCACCAGTTGTTTTTTACACCCACGCGCATTATTGTAGGAAAGTATCCTCGAAAAAGGCAACCCCAGGAATCAGCAAGACCAGGAGAAGACATGATGACGCGGCGATGGTGGCTGGCGGCGATTTTTCTGCCCTTGGCGGTTTTGACGGCGGGACCGCGGGTCGGCGTGGTGTACAGCGACTGGCCCGACGGGAAAAAAAGCTTCTTCGCCGAATTCGACCAGGCCCTGGCGGAATTGGCGTTAGCCCCGGAAAAGATGGAGAACACCACCCTGCCGGAATTGAGCCGCCGCCTCGCTGATTTCGATCTGATCATCGCGACCAGCGTCGCCAATTACTCGCACACGGTCGACATGAGCCCGCATGCCGGCGAATGGCGCGATTATCTGAATCGAGGCGGCATGCTTCTGGTGGTTGACGCCAACTATGCCAGCGTGCTGAATGACTGGGTGGCGAAAATAGGTCCCGAGTTCGCCGTGGCCACCGCGCACTGCGCTGCGCACGTGGTAAAAACTCCGGCGAGCCGGGCCGTGACCGTGAACAATCATCCGTTCCTGCGGACGCCGCGCGATTTGGCCGCCACTTTGACGGTCAAAAGCCATTGGGCCCACATGATGAGCATTCCCGACGGTTGGGAACGACTCATCACCTGCTCCGATGGCGAGGGGCTCCTCCTGCTCAAAACCGTTGGCCGGGGCCTCGTCGTGCTGTGCAGCTACGCCCAAATGAGCAGCGTGGACGGCAAAGCCGCCGCCGGCGCCTTGCTCGAAAACATGCTTTTCTGGCATCAATTCCAGCAGCAGGGCCTGCAAGTGCTGACTCTGGACAAAGGCACGGATCTGGTCGGCCCCAGCGCCTTCAACCTGCACATGCAGGGCGCCCCGGAAAGCCTGGCCAGCCTCGCCGTCGAACTGACAGAAACGGCGGAGGGCCAGGAACCGCGAAAACATTCGGCCCCGGCGCAGGTCAAGGGTGACCACGCCACCGTGACCCTGCCGTTGCCCGCCAAGGCCCGGGGCCGGACGGACTGGCGCCTGGCCCTGCGACGGGGAGACGACAGGCTGGCGACCGCCGAATGGCAGGAAGACCTCCCGCCCGTCGTCGCCGTGGCCTTGAAACGAAAACACGTGTACCCGCGCAACCGCGAACTGGAAGCCGACCTCACCTTTGTCCCGACCCCGGCCGAACCAGCGGCGGCCGAACTGCGCTGGCGCCTGGACGACCAGCCCGCGACCACCCAGCCGCTGCGCAGCCGCCAACACCGGCAGACGGTCGCGATGACAGGATTGCCGGAAGGACGCCACCTCCTCAAAACAGAATACTGGGCCGACGGCGCCTGCCAGGGGCAGGCCGAAACGGAATTCTTTATTCATCCCCAGCCGCTCTATGAAGTACGGTCCGATGGCGTCCTCATGGAAGCCGGCAAGACGTTTTTTCCGCTGGGATTCTACCATGTCTCCTGGACTTTCACGCCGGCGCAACGCCAGGAAATGGCGACGGCGGTCGCCGCCGCCGGCTACAACACCATTCATGTCGGCATCAAAGGCGACGAGAAGAACACCACCAGCTACGGCGATTTCCTTGACGCGTGCGCCGCCAACCGCCTGCGCGTCATCACCGAATTCGGCTGCCCGGCCGAAGACGTGATCGCTAAATATCGCCGGCACCCGGCGGTCATGGGCTGGAACCCGGGCGACGAACCGGCGGCGCGTGGAATCACGGCGGCGGAAATGTTCCAACGCTACGACCGGTTCAAGCAGCTTGACCCCAACCATCTGGCCTACACGGTGATCTGCATCCCGGCGCAATATGGGCGCTATGCCGGCGGCACCGACGTGCTGGCCCCGGACCCCTACCCGATGCCAAAGCATGACGTCGACGATGTCTTCCACCGTCTGCAGGAAGCCCGCCAGGAGGCGCGCAAGGTGGACACGACCGTCTGGGCGGTCCTGCAATGCTTCGGCGGCTACGGCGGCTGGACGCGTCCTCCCACCCCCCAGGAATTCCGCGCCATGACCTACCTTGCCCTGCTGGCCCAGGTCAAGGGAATCATCTATTACACCTACGCCGACAACAGCTTTAGCCTGCCGTCCTCCCCGGAGCTATATCACGCGGCGCAAACGCTGCCCGCGGAACTGGCGGACCTCCTGCCCATGGTCATGGACGGGCATTTTGAACTGCATGCCGCCAACGCGGACCGGGTCTATGTCGGCTCCTGGATCATGAATGGCCGACGCCGACTCGTCATCGTCAACGCCGACAAGGAAAAAACCGCCCCCTTCGCGTATGAAGCCCGGGAACCCGGCCTGCCCGCCGTCCTCTATGGCGAAGCCATGGAAATGCGACGGGAGAATAACTTGATCCGAGCGGAAATCAAACCGCTGGAAAGGATTGTCCTGCTGGAGTGAATAGACTGCCGGGACGATAAGACCGGCCGCGGGAGCGCCAGCCCCGCCAACCGCCACCGCCTCTTCGTGCATCCAGCCAGAAGGAACCGCCATGATAACAGTGAACGCCGAATTGTGCACCCGCTGCGGGCAATGCCTTCGCGTCTGCGCCGCGGAAATCATCGAGATGCGGGACGGCATTCCGGCGATGACCGCCACCGGCGAAGATGACTGCATCCTATGCCAGCATTGCCTCGCGGTCTGCCCGGCCGGAGCCATCACGCTCAATGACAAAACGCCGGCCGACTGCGCGCCGGCCGGCCCGCTGCCCAGCCCCGAACACATGCTCAACCTTCTGCGCCAGCGCCGCAGCATCCGGCGCTTCCAGGCGACTCCGGTCGAACCAGCCATCCTGGCAAA
>JAKLHU010000198.1 GCA_022709995.1 Verrucomicrobiota bacterium
CAAGGTGGCGCATCAGGCCCTGAGGCGCTAAAGCGTTGACTCCTCTATCGCTTAATTCTCAATGGGTGACCGAGTACGGTCTGGGCGGACGGGAAGCGGCGAGGGGAAGACCCGGTCCCGGGCGGCAGGGCCGGCGCCGGTCGGAACCGGGGCCAACAGCCGTCAGCTGCGGGCCGCGATTTCGTCCTGGACGCGGCGGAGGAAATCGGCAAACGGCAAAGAGCCTTCTTCGCCCTGGGCCCGGCTGCGAACCGCGACCTCGCCGCTGGCGGCCTCCCGCTCGCCGACGACCAGGAGATACGGCAGGCGCTGGTTGCGGGCGCGACGGATCTTGGCGCCGATCGGATCGGCCTCGCTGTCCACCGTGACCCGAACCGGAACGGCCTTCAGGCGCGCGGCCAGCTCCACGGCGTAGTCCATGAACTTCTCGCTGATCGGCAGAATCCGGACCTGCTCCGGCGCCAGCCACAGCGGAAAGGCGCCGGCGTAGTGCTCGACCAAAATCCCGAAAAAACGCTCCAGAGAGCCCAGCAACGCCCGATGCACCATGTACGGACGGTGCTTCTGACCGTCCTGGCCAATGTAGGTCATGTCAAAACGCTCGGGCAGATTGAAATCGAACTGGATCGTCGTCGTCTGCCATTCCCGGCCCAGGGCGTCCTTGATCTTCAAGTCGATCTTGGGGCCGTAGAAAGCGCCGCCGCCCTCGTCGACTTCGCAGTCGATGCCTTCGGCGCGAACGGCCTTTTCCAGCGACACCAGGGCCTGGGCCCACATCCGGTCGTCGCCGACCGCCTTGGCCGGGCGGGTGGCCAGATAGGCCTTGATCTCCTTGAAGCCGAAGCATTTCCAGATGTAGAGGCTGAACCGGAGCACTTCCCGGATTTCGGCCTCGATCTGCTCCGGCGTGCAGATGATGTGGGCGTCGTCCTGGGTGAAGCCGCGAACGCGCAGAAGTCCATGCAGCACGCCGGCCTTCTCATAGCGGTACACCGTGCCCAGTTCGGCCCAGCGCAGCGGCAGCTCGCGATAGGACCGCGGACGGTCCTTGTAGATTTCGATGTGGAACGGGCAGTTCATCGGCTTGACATAGTAGGGGTCGCCGTCAATGTCCATCGATGAATACATGCCTTCGCGGTAGAAGTCGAGATGGCCGCTGGTTTCCCAGAGCAAAGCCCGGCCGACATGGGGGGTGTAGAGCAGCTCGTAGCCGTGCGCGTAATGGGCTTCCTTCCAGAAGGTCTCGATGACATGCCGGACCCGCGCCCCGTTGGGATGCCAGCAGACCAGACCGGGGCCGATCTCCTCGTGCGTGCTGAACAGCTCCATCTCGGTCCCGATGCGACGATGGTCGCGCTTCTTGGCCTCCTCGATGCGGTCGAGATACGCCTGCAGATCCTCCTTGCTCGCAAAGGCCGTGCCATAGATGCGCTGCAACATCGGGTTCTTCTCGTTGCCGCGGAAATACGACCCTGCGATCGACAGAAGCTTGACGGCTCCGATCTGGCCACTGTGCTCGACGTGCGGGCCGCGGCACAAGTCCAGGAAGTCGCCGGCCCGGTACAGGCTGACGACGTCGCCGGCCGGAATGTCGTCCAGCCGGGACAGCTTGAACGTCTGCCCCAGGTCGGTGAACATCTGGCGGGCTTCCTCGCGGGAGACTTCCATGCGCTCAAAGGGGAGCTTGCGCCCCAGCATCTTGCGCATCTCCTTCTCAATCTCCTTCAAATCATCGGGCGTCAGGCGGTGCGACAGGTCAAAGTCGTAGTAGAAGCCCTCCTCCGTGGCCGGCCCGATGTCGAACTTGGCCTCGGGAAACATTTTCTGCACCGCCGCGGCCATGATGTGCGCCGCGCTGTGGCGCATCGTCTGCAAACACTCTTCCGACATGAGCTTGTTCTCCTGAATATATGAAGGCATGCCAATGAGATCAACAGCGATTACCGGGGCTGATGCCGTCGCCGGCGGGCAAGACGTCCGGTCCGGGCGCCAACAAAGTCAGTGCGCCCCGGGGCCCTGCGGAAAGCCGGGCGGCGGGAAGCCGTCATTCGAGGACGCCCTTGGTCGAGGGGACGGCGTCCGGCCGGCCGCTCGCGGCCACGGCCTGGGCCAAGGCCCGGCCAAAAGCCTTGAAGATGGCCTCCAGGCCGTGATGGGACTCCTCCGCGGCAATCAGGTCCACGTGCACGGTCAAGCCGCCCGTGTTGACCAGCCCCTGGAAGAATTCCCGGAACAGCCGGCAGGAGATGCCGCCGGCCGAGGCCTCGGGAAAGGCCGCCCGCCACGACAGATGGGGCCGACCGGAGAGGTCAAGGACGACCCGCGCCAACGCCTCGTCCATCGGAATGAGGGCATTGCCGAAGCGAGTTATCCCGCGCTTGTCAC
The DNA here is from genome assembly GCA_022709995.1 of Verrucomicrobiota bacterium. Classification (GTDB taxonomy): domain Bacteria; phylum Verrucomicrobiota; class Lentisphaeria; order Oligosphaerales; family Oligosphaeraceae; genus JAAZKI01. Next base: position 2,386 of record JAKLHU010000198.1, read on the forward strand.
CCAGGGCGTTCTTCAACGCCTGGCCAAGCGCGAGTCCCACGTCCTCCATCGTGTGATGGGCGTCAATCTCCAGGTCGCCGCGGGCGGTCAACGTCAGCCCGAAGCCGCCGTGACACGCACAGGACGTCAGCATATGGTCGAAAAAAGGCAGACCGGTCTCAATGCACACGTCGCGGACCCCGTCGAGGTCCAGCACCACGGCAATCTCGGTTTCCCGGGTCTTGCGCTCTACGGTTGCGGAACGGCTCATATCCTCACCCTTGCTGCTGCCAACGCGGCCTTTCGGCGACCCCAACAGGGACCGCAAACACTTCCTGTCAATCTGATAATATACAGCGTGGGCGGGATTTGCAAAGCAATTTGACTGGTTGCGGCTTGATATTCGGGCAAAGACGCCTATTGTGTTCTCACTTTTCCGCCGTCCCTCTTTGCCTTTTCCCCTTCCCTTCCCTTCCCTGCCCTGCCATGACGTCACTGCTCTCCATGTCTGGCCGGCCGGCGGGCCGGCGGCTCGGCCTCGTCCTCGCCGCCCTGGCCGGCGTCGCCTTCCTGATCCGCCTCGGCGTCTGCTGGGAGCTGCGGAACACGCCGTCCGTCCGCCATCCCGCCGTTGTCACCGACATGGCGACGTACCAGCGCCTGGGCCGGGCGATTGCCGCCGGCGACTGGCCGGATCATTTCGACTACCAGCCCTTCTACTACAGCCTCTTCCTGCCGCTGTTCTACCGTTTTTGGGATGACGGCGCCTGGGCGATCATGCTTGCCCAGGCCCTGCTCGGCGCCGGCGCCGTCTGGCTGACCGGCCTTGCCGCCGCCCGCCTGTACGGCCGCCGGGCCGGCATCGCCGCCGCCGCCCTGCTGGCCTTGAGCCGCTTCCACGTCTTCTACACTCCCTTCCTGCTTCTGGAAGTGCTCAGCAGCTTCTGGATGAGCCTGCTGCTCGTAGCCGCCCTGCAGTCCTGGCGCCGCAACCGCTGGCCAGACTGGCTGCTGACGGCCGCCATCACGGCCGCCGCCGCCTTGACCCGCGGCAACGCGCTGCTGATGCTGCCGGGAATACTGGCGCTGGCGGTCTGGCGCAACCGCCGGCGACCCGGGCGGGCCATCGCCATCGTTGCCGCCGCCGCCGCCATTTTCTATGCGCCGCAACTGCCGTTTGCCTGGAAGAACCGGCAATATGCCGGGCGCTGGTGCGGCGCCTCGACGGCCGGCGACAAGGTCCTGGCTTTAGGCAACACGCCGGAAGCGCCGCCCGGCGGCCTGGAATATCCGCTCACCTACCACGACTGGTGCGCACAGGCCGAAAGGCGCCCGGAAAACGGCCGGGTCGGCGTCCCGACCCAAATTCTCCGCTGGCTCAAACGCGAGCCGATCCTGTTCGCGGAACTGAAATTCCGCGCCTTCCTGCTGTTCTGGCACCGCCAGGAAATAGCCAACAACATCGCCATCGGCCACGACGGCCGGGCCAGCCGGCTGCTGTCCTGGCCGGTGCTGCTTCCGTTCGCCGCCATCGGCACGCTCGCCGTCATCGGGCTGCTCACCGCGGCCGGCGCCTCGCCGCCGCGGCTGCTGTTTACGTACATGATCCTGGCCTACTGCTTCGGCACCGTGATGTTCTACATGCTGGCGCGTTTCCGCATCGGCGCCCTGCCGCTGCTGTGCATCGCCGCCGGCGCCGGCATCGACCATTTCCGACGGCTGCCGGCCGTCTTGCGGCAACTGACGCCGGCAACCCGGCGCCAGACCGTTCTCCGGCACGGCCTGGCCGTCGTCACCGCCATTTTCCTGGTCAATGCCGCCTTTTCCACGTACCAGGACAGCGTGGAGGCGGCCTTCATGCGGCGATTCCGCCCCGCCGGCGTCGCCGCCGTCACCGCCGACACCGTCAGAATCTATGACCACGGCCCGCTCAGCGTCGGCGGCATGACGGTGTACGAAGTGCCGGCGGCGGGCATCCGCATCGAAAAACGCCTGCTTTTGCCGGCGGCGCTGCGACAGACGGCGGCCGGCCGGCCGGCCGCCGTCCGGCTGCCGGTGCTGGCGGCGACCGGCGCCGTCTGGTCCGGAAGCCTGGAGCACCGGGGCCAATCGCATGCCTTCGGCCCGGAAGCCGTCCGCACCGACCGGTTCATCACCTGGCTGGAAGCCGCGATTCCGGAACTGCAACCGGACCAGGACGGCGGCGTCACCGTGACGGCGACGCTGATCCCGCGCCAGGGGAGCATCGGCTTCGGCGCCGACCGGCTCCGCGACTACCGCCGCACCAGCTACAAGGAGCTGGCCACCGGGAGCACCCTCCCCATCAACGCCGAAGCCGGCTTCGAAATCGATTTCGCAATCGGTCAGCCATAAAGAATTGAGCGATAGAGGAGTCAACGCTTGCGCGCCTCAGGGCCGGAGGCGCCACCTTGGCGCGCCAGGCCACTAGGACCGCCATTATCAAAGGGTGACCGATAACTCGATTTCCGGCCGTGAACCGCCAACCCGGCCGCCGCAACCGCCGTTTGGCGTTATATTATTAAGTTATGACTTCTATATTTAGGTTATGGCTTCGCCGGTCCCCGGCCGGCGCCGGCCATGATGGCCCGCCCCATCCCGCCACCGAC
>JAKLHU010000199.1 GCA_022709995.1 Verrucomicrobiota bacterium
GCGCAGCACGGACGTCCGAAGTAGGTGCCCCTGGCCTCTGGGGCGCTGCGCAGCACGGACGTCCGAAGTAGGCGCCCCTGGCCTCTGGGGCGCTGCGCAGCACGGACGTCCGAAGTAGGCGCCCAGGAGCTTGGGGCGCCTGCCACAGGGCGCCTACTCCACAACGTCGACTGCACGGCGCCGGCCCGGAGCGCCAAGACAAATTCCCGGTCTGTTAGCGACCCGGAGGGCAAGTCGTCCCATCCGGCTTGCCGGGACATGGCCGGGCGCCGTCGCACGTGCTGCAGATGCCATGGGCATTTTCCCGCCCTTGCAGGATGTCGTCGATGTTCCGCAGCGTCGTCTCGGCAATGTTGTTCATGGCCTCGCGCGTGAAAAAGGCCTGGTGCGAGGTGATGATGACATGGTGGAACGAATTGAGGCGGGCCAGAACGTCGTCGGTGACGATCGAATCCGACTTATCCTCAAAGAAATAGCCGCTTTCCTCCTCGTAGACATCGAGGGCGGCGCCGCCCAGGCGGCCTTCCTTCAAGGCGTCGACCAGCGCGGCCGCGTTGATGAGGGCCCCGCGGCTGGTGTTGATCAGGATGGCGCCCGGCTTCATCTGGGCCAGAGCCGGAGCGTCGATCAGATGATACGTCTCCGGAGTCAGCGGGCAATGCAGCGACAGGATGTCCGCCTCCCGGTACACGGTCTCCAGGTCCACGTATTCCACCCCGGCCGCCGCCAAGGCCGCGTCGGGATAATGGTCAAACGCCAGCAGACGCGTGCCAAAACCCTTCATGATGGCGGCGAAAATCCGGCCGATCCGGCCGGTGCCAATGACCCCGACGGTCTTGCCGTGCACGTCGAAGCCCAACAGGCCGTTGATGGAGAAGTTGTTGTCACGCACCCGGTAGAAGGCGCGGTGAATGCGGCGATTGAGCGTCATGAGCAGGGCGACGGCGTGCTCCGCCACGGCATGCGGCGAATAGGCCGGCACCCGGACCACGGGCAGCCGCCCATGCGCGGCAAACAAGTTGACGTTGTTGTAGCCGGCGCAGCGCAAAGCCAGCACCTTGACACCGCCGGCGCAAAGCTGGTCGACGACCGTCGCGCAGACCTGATCGTTGACAAACACGCACACCGCGTCAAAACCACGCGCCAGGGCGACGGTGTCAACCGTGAGCCGCGACTCGAAATACTTGATGTCAAAGCCGTAACGGCCATTGATGCCATCGAAGAACTGCCGATCGTACGGCTTGGCATCGAAAAACGCGATGGTCGGCTTGGCGGCGTTCATGGCACCGGTGTCCTTTCTGGCCGGTCGGCGTTCTCTCGAACCCCTGCCGTGGCCGTGGTCAACGGCCAACGCGCGAGTCGGCCAATCGCCGGCGGCAACCTGTTTCGTCGTCTTTCCGGCTCTTCTCGAACGGCCGGCTGGTCAATGGGCCCGGCGACGCATGATGTCTTCCTGCACTTCCGCCGTCAAACGCGTGAAATACGCGGAAAAGCCGCTGACCCGGACCACCAGGTTGGCATACTGCTCCGGGTTCTCCCGAGCCGCCGCCAGCGTCCGGTTGTCCGTCACGTTGAATTGCAGCTCATGGGCGCGGCGGCGGACGAATTCGCGGGTCAGGGCCAGAAAACGACGGCGACCCTCGTCATGCTCAAAGTATTCCGGCAGGAAACGCATGTTGACGACCGTGCAGTTCTGGCTGCCGTAATCCGGCTTGCTGATGGAGTTGAGGAAGGCCGTCGGCCCCTTCTGGTCGCGCCCGTAGAATGGCGACGCCGCGTCCGACAGGGGCGTGAACGCGCGCCGGCCGTCAGGCGTCGCCTTCACCATTTCGCCGGCGTTGATGTTGCTGATATTGGCCGCCATGCAGCTGAGGAAATGGCCGCCGTCCAGCGTCCGATGCCGCAGCCAAGCCTCGCCAAAATGCTCGACCAGGGCGACGGCAATGTCGTCGACAAAACTGTCGTCGTTGCCATATTTCGGAGCGCGGTTGATGAGCATTTGGCGAAGCGGCTCGTTGTCCTTGAAATCCGTAGCCAGGGCCTGTTTCAGCTCCAGCCGGCCAACGGCCTGTTCCGCGAAGACGAGTTTCTTAACGGCGGCGAGGGAATCGGCGATGGTTCCCAGGCCCATCATTCCGACGCCGTGCTGGCGCTTGAAGCGGGCGCCGCCGTCGTTCACGTCGCGGGCTCGTTCGATGCAGCAGTCCGTCAGGGCGGAGAGGACCGGGTCGGGGAAGCGCTCGGGCGGGAAGCAGGCCAGGGAATGGTTGTACTGCTCGACGTGCTTGCGGATGTCCTCGTCCAATTCGGCGTAGAATGCCGTCATGAGCTGGTCGAAGGTATCGAAGGAATCAAGCCGGTCGAAGATCCGGTCGGCGACCATCTGGGTGTTGAAGCGCGAGTCGCTCCAGGCCTGCTGCCGCCCGGGAATGAGCGTTTCGACGCAACCGACCATGCAGTAGTCGCTGGCATAGCGGAGCGGAATGCCGAGCTTGGCCAGCATGGGCACCGTCACCTCGTCATTGAACAGGGCCGGAAAGCCAATCCCGGTCCGGATCAGGTCGATGCAGGCCAGATGGAAGGCCTCGCTGCTCCGGTCATGCAGCCGCGCGGAAATGTTCGTCGACGGCGACTTCACCAGCCCGGTCGCCTCCAGAATGAGAAAACTGAGATCGTTGGTCGCGTCGCGCCCGCCCTGAGTCAGGCCGCCGATGCAGATGTTGGTGACTTCATGCATGCCTTCGACCTTGGCAAACAAATGGCAGAGCAAGTCCAAGGCGCCGGACCGGTCCAAGACGCCGCGCTCGAGATCACGCCGGTAAAAAGGATACAAATACTGATCCAGCCGCCCCAAGGCGTTGTGGCCGCGCTTCTGCGAAGCCAACAGGATATGGACGATCCACACCAGCTGCAAGGCGTCGGCGAAACTTTCCGGCGCCGGGCCGGCGATGCGCCGCAGCCGGGCTGCGATCTCGGGTTCCTGGGTGCTGACGGCGGACGCGAACCGCGCGCAATAGTCGGACATCGCCCGCAGGGAAATGTCCATGGCCTCGAGCTGTTCCTGTTGGCGGCGGGAGCGAGGGCGGGTCCGAGCCAGGACGATGCGCTGGCGGAAGCCGTCCAGGCCTTCTTGCAGAAGGCGCTCGTAGGCGGGCACAGTGTGGCTGTAGCCGACGCGGAAATTGCGATGCCCGCGGCCGGCGTCAGCCCCGATGCAGAAGCTGTAGTCTTTATCCAGTTCCGGCGGGATCGCGTAGGCTTGGAACGTTTCGGCGCCAGCCGCCACGGCCTGTTCCGGCGCCAGCGTCACGGGCAGATGTTCGAGCGTGTAGGCGAACGCCCGGGCCCGGAACACGACCTCGCTCGGGCCGGAAACTTGGGTGGCAAAAAATTTGCCGTTCCAATAGCTGGCCAGATTGCACGGACGATTGCAGCCCAGGACGTATTTTTCGCGGGAGGCTTGCCGTTCGCCGTCGAGGACGACAGCCCAGGATTTAGTCGCGTGTTTGGTCATGCTGGTGGTCCTCAGGCCACATGTCGCCAGTGAGAATGTAGAAGCGCTGCCCCAGAATCAGGCGGCGGTTGGCCGCGCGTTCATCCGCCAGACGGCGCAGATTGCGCATCTCCGTTTCCAGGCGGTTGATTTCAATCAGCTGGCGCTGCTGCGCCTCGTCAAAACTCTGCTCCAGAAGATGCTTCAACTCCAGTTGCAGGCGCTGCTTGGTCAGCAGCCGGTGCGGGGCGCCGACGCCGGCGCCGCCTTCGCGGGCCAAAGCCTGGATTTGCCGGCTGAGGCCACGAACCTGGCTCTCCGTCGCTTGCTGTTTGACTTGACGCTCGTATTCATCCGGATCGTCTTTCCGGAGAACGTCTATCGCGGCAAAATTGTCCGCCAACAGCAGAAAATAGGCCTTGGCGCCGGTCGATTCATCGCGGCAGCGCCGGTCCCATTCCGCCAACAGGTCAGGCGCATGCTGGCGATGAAAGGCGACGACGTCGTCGGGATTGATCTGCGGATACTTCTCCCGCACAGCGGCATACGCGTCTTGACGCACCAGTTGGACCGCTTTTTCCGCCGCCGCCGCCGATACGGCGGGCGCCGCGGAGGCAGCGGGGGGCGCCGCGGGGGCGGCGGGGGCCGGCGCGGGGGCGGCGGGGGCCGCCGCGGGGGTCTGGGCTCTGGCGCCGCCGAAGACGAGCATGGCGGCGAGCACGGCGATGATCATGGCTTTGCCCGTCATGTTCATGGTTCAGTACGCGGAAAGGTCGCTGTCGATCAGGTCTTCCAGCTCGCGATGCTGGTCGTGGATGCGTCCGCGGAGCTGCCGGATGGCCCGGTCGACGCTTCGCCCGGGCAGGACTTCCGGCAGGCAGACGGCCTCGGCCGGGGACGTCGCGGTCAGGACCGCCTGCTCAAGTTCCTGGGCGCCAGCCTGCAAAGGAATAAAGTAACAGCCCTCGTCAGCAGCCAAGGCGGTGAAGGCGGCACTCGAATCGACCACGGCGTCTTCCCCCGGCCCGGTCGCCGAGGACCATTCCTGCGGAATGACTTGCACCAACGCAAAGACGAGGACGGCCAAAACGGCCGGTTTCCAGAGATAGGGCCACAAAGCTGCCAGCCAGGAGGACCGACGCTGTTGCTGGTACTGCTGGCGAACCATTTCGACCAGCATGGCCGAATTCCGGCGGGACAGATGCAGGCGTTCGGAATCCGCCTGGTGGTCAAGAAGATCAAGCAAGCGGATTTCGGTCGCGCAGTCCTGACAGTCGCGGGCATGGCGGCGCCAAGCGGCAAACGACGCGCTGTCCCGTCCCTGCTGCATCGCCCTTTCCCGGAGGATGTCACACTTTGTGCGGCTCATAAGTCCTCCACTGCATCCGCAGAATTTCCACGGCCCGATGCATTCGCCACAACGCCGTTCCCTGCGGGATGTCGAGAATGATCGCTATATCCTTGAAAGACACCC
>JAKLHU010000002.1 GCA_022709995.1 Verrucomicrobiota bacterium
TGTCCTGTTCGCCCAGTTCGGGCGGTTCGGGCCAGCCGCTGAGGCCGATGTAGGCGGTGGGCCGGAAGAGCCGCCAGTAGCCGTGCCAAGCCAGTTGGGACAGGGCCGGCGAGGCGGCGACGGCGGTGGCTGTGCGCCGCAGCGGCGCCAGCCATTCCGGCCCCAGGCCCATCGGCGCCATTAGCGGCTGCCAGAAATCCTCCTGCAGGAAGAACAGCGGCTGTTCTGGCGGGTACTGGGCCATGCTTTCATCCCAGAGCCGGGAGACGTTGTCACTTGCCGCCTGGTCGCCGATCTGGCGCAGAACTTCCGCCGCACTCAACATGATGATGCCTCTCCAATGACGCCGACTGGTGTTTTCCGAACGCCGGCCAAGCCGGCCGAAGACGCCGGCGCCGGGCTGGAGGAAAACGTAATGGCGGAATCGGACGGCGCAAATCACCGCGGCCGGAAAACTGCTTTCCCGGCGTCATCGCTTGCGCTGACGGCGCGACAGGGCAATTTTCGAACGCCGCAGCGCGGTCAAGGCTCCGGCGGCAGGGGCGGCTCGGTTCCGAGGCCCGGAGGCCGTGACTGAAGTTGCTGCCGGAAAAGGCGTCGTGGCAATGGTTAGCGAGCACGGGCTGGAAGCCCGTGTCGCCTCTTTGCCGGAAAAGGCGTCGTGGCCATGGTTGGCGAGCCCGGGCTGGAAGTCCGTGTCACCTCCTTGCCGGAAAAGGCGTCGTGGCAATGGTTGGCGAGCACGGGCTGGAAGCCCGTGTCACCTCTTTGCCGGAAAAGGCGTCGTGGCAATGGTTGGCGAGCACGGGCTGGAAGCCCGTGTCACCTCCTTGCCGGAAAAGGCGTCGTGGCAATGGTTGGCGAGCACGGGCTGGAAGCCCGTGTCACCTCGCGCGCGCCAAGTAGGCGCCTCAGGCCCTGAGGCGCCCGCGCGAACCAATGATTATGACTCCCGTTTCTGCGGCAACGGGCGTCGTGGCCATGGTTGGCGAGCACGGGCTGGAAGCCCGTGTTGCCTCGGAGAGCCTCGGGGCGGCACGCGCCGTCAATCGGTGAACAGATTCTGGTTACGGAAAGCTTTCGGGGTATCACCGGCGTAGCGGCGAAATTCACGGGCGAAGAACGAGCCGTCCTTGTAGCCGCATTCGCGGGCGACGGTTCGGATGGGCAAGGTGCTGTTGGCGAGCAATTCCCTGGCCTTTTCCAAACGCAGCCGGATGAGGTACTGGTTGGGGGGACATTTCAAGTGCCGGCGGAACATCTTGGTCATGGTCTGCTGGCTCACGCCAAAGTATTTGGCCAGTTCGCCGATCGACTGCCGGTCCGCCAGGTCCCCGACCAGGCGCCGCACGACATGCTCGAATCTCGAATGGATGTCGTCGTGCCCCACCTGGTCGGCCATTTCCAGGATCAAGTCATAGGCCAGGACCGACATGCGGGTCAGCAAGTGCTCGTCACCGCGGACCGCCAGTTCGTACACTTTTTCGTATAGGGCAAAAATCCGTTCGGGCGACTTGAGCTTGATGACGCGGGAATTGCTCAGCGCCCCCTGGTTGACCAGGAGCGCCATCAGCGGGCCGTTGTTGATGGCGATCCAGCGTTTTCGGCAGGGCTGGTCGCCGGCCACGGTCATGGTGTATTTCACCCCGGGCCGGAGGATGAACATGTCGCCTGGCCGCAGCAGGTGCTTCTCCCGCTCGGTCTGCAGCTGCAACCCGCCCTCTTCCCCCAACTGCACCGACCAGTAGACGTGCTTCACGGTGATTTCCGCTCCCGGCGTGTAGACGGCCTGGCCGTAGCAATTCAAGTACAACGCCACCGAATCAAGATTGGTCATCCGGCTGCGATCAAGCCAGACATCGTCACGGCTCAAGGGAAACTGGTTGACCCGATGCCGGAATACATGCAGCGCCGCCATCTTCAGCCTCCTTGCCAGGATGCCGCCGGATGCCTGGCTCTGGCCGCGTCCCGTCCCGATGTTCGACCCGTCTCGCCGCTTCTTCCCCGCCACCGGAGCGTGGCCGGCAAAACCAACGAAAGCTTCACCTTGGAAAAGGTCTGTCAGCAAGCCTCGGAGCATAAAAAAGTTATATCTTTAAATAAAATAATCCTATTATTTGGAATTGCATTCCAAGGCGGGAAAAAGTATTATAATCACCAGCGTGTGAGGATGTTTTCAACCGCCCCACGCCGCTGCGCCGAAAACGATGTCGGACGCGGGCGGCGGCTCTGGCAGTCTTTTTTCCCGTCGGCTTTCCACCCAAGGAGTCAGCCATGCAACGCAAGAAAGTCCTCTGCTTCACCCTGATCGAGCTGCTGGTCGTCATTGCCATCATCGCCATTTTGGCCGCCATGCTTCTCCCGGCCCTGACCAAGGCCCGCAAGAAAGCCCGTGACATCGCCTGCATCAACAATATGCGGCAGCTGGGTGTCTACCTGATCATGTACACGGATTCCAACGAGGGCTACTTTCCTCCCTATGTCAACGCCAGCAACTGCTGGATGGACTACATCCTTGACTTCAGCGACCCGGGCCTGCGCCAGGGTTGGATTGCGGCCGGCACCAGCAGCACCCACAACGACAACTACTACCTGCGCTGCCGTCCGTCCTGCCCGGCAATGAATCCAAGTACCGGGCCAACTACTCGCTCTCCAACACGCTGTCCGCCGCCGCGAGCGCGACGGTCAACGCCATCCAGAACACGAACATGCTGGTCGCCGCCGACGGCCACTATTACGTCACTACCTATTATTATGACGGCTCCGCCGGCACCCGCCTGACCTTCTGCCACGGCTCCGAGGATACCGGGCATACCTTCCTCTACGGCGTCAGCGCCTTGAACTGCCTCTACCTCAACGGCAGCGCTTCCCGCCAAAATCAACAAGTCCAGACCCGATGGTCGAAAAATCCCGGCGTCTACCAGGGTTTCACGACGGCCGAAAAGGAAATCTACCAGAAATACTGGCAGACGTCGCTGTGATAACAGCCGGCCGGAGCACCGCGCTTCGGCTGGCGCCGCCAGGGCCCCCGCTGGCGTGACGCCGCCCTAAACAAAAGAAAACAGGCGCGCTTCGGGTGAAGCGCGCCTGTTTTTTAGTTAAAGGCTGCCGTTGTTAGGCGTTGCGACGGGTGTAATCAGGCCTTGGCCGACTCGGCCGCGGCCTTGTCGTCGGCGCGGACGATTTTGACTTTGACAATGGCTTTGACTTCGCTGTGCAGCTTGATTTCGACTTCGCTGGAGCCCAGTTCGCGGAGCGGCTCGTCGAGAACGATGATGTTGCGCTCGACTTCGATGCCCTGGGCCAGCAGCGCCTCGGCAATCTGGGCGGCGCCGACGGAGCCATAGAGCTTGTCGTTTTCGCCGGCGGCCATCGGAATGACCAGAGCCGTCTTGGCGATTTTCTCGGCCATCGCCTTGGCGACGTTGACGCGTTCCTCGTGCTGCTGCTGCAGAAGCAGCTTCTTGGCCTCCATGCGTTTCAGGGCCGCCTTGGATACCGGCTCGCCGAGCTTGCGGGGCAGAAGGTAATTGCGGGCATAGCCTTCGGAGACATGCACTTCGTCGCCGATCCGTCCCAAACCTGCGACATCTTCCCGGAGAATGAGTTGAACAGACATAGTAATCAGCTCCTTTCAGGTGTATCAGAGAATGAGGGCCAGAATGCGGGCCCGCTTGACGGCAATCGCCAGGAGCTTCTGGTGCTTGAAGCAGTTGCCCGTGATGCGGCGCGGAAGAATCTTGCCGCCTTCCGTCTGGAAACGGCGGAGCAATTCCACGTCCTTGAAGTCAATGTTGAAAATCTTGTTTTCGCAAAGGCGGCAATTCTTCTGCCGCAAAACTTTGCGGCGACGACGCGGTTTCTGGGTTTTCATGGGTGCATCCTCTATGAATATGTTTTACTGGGAATGAAATGCTCAATGAATCGGGGGTCGGCGGACGGGCTTCAGAAGGGAAGGTCGTCGCCGCCGCTGCCGCCTTCCTCGGGCAGCGGTTCGAACTGCGGCATGGCCGGGGCAGCCGGGGCGGCCGGGGCCGGGCTCTTGGCGGCCGGCGGCGGTTGCTGCCAGTTGCCCTGGGGCGCGGCCGGGGCTTGTCGCGACCAGCCGCCCTGGGGCGCGGCGGGGCCGCGCTGGGGGGCCTGGCGCTGCCAGCCGCCCTGCGGCGGCGGACCGCTCTGGGGGCGCTGCCAGCCGCCGCTTGGCGCCTGAGGCTGCTGAGGCTGCTGCCAGCCTCCGGGGGCGGAAGCCGCATCGGCCTGCTCGTCCTCGGCATAGCCGCCTTCGCGGCCAGCCGGGGCGCCGATCAGCTGGATGCGCTCCGCCGTCACGGACAGCCGGTTGCGCTTCTTGCCGGTTTCACGCTCGTCCCACTGTTCAAAATGGAGACGCCCCTCCACGAAGATGGGCGACCCCTTGCGAAGATATTGCGCGACAACCTCGCCGGACCGGCCAAACGCACTGACGTCAATGAAACAGACTTCTTCCTGGGTCACGCCGGCGGCATTGACAAACTGCCGGTTGACCGCCACCCCGAAAGCGCAGACGGTCGTGCCGCTGGGCAGCGTCCGCATCTCCGGATCCCGGGTTAAGTTACCCATCAGGAAGACTTTATTCAGATTGGCAGGCATGGCTGCATCCCCCCGTTTGTTGTGTCAGCCGTCAGGAACGGCCGAAGCAGACGGCCTCAGCGCTCTTCGCGATAGCTGCGAAACGGCCTTTCCTCACGGTCGAAACTGTCCTGGAAGCTCTCTTCCCGGACCAGGCGGTCATGGCCGTCGCGGGGCTTGAACACATCGTCGTCCTGGCCGTCTTCATATTCAAAGACCGCCATGCGCAGCACCGTCTGATTCAAATGGAATTTGTCTTGCAGGGCGGCGACCGCATCGGGCCCGCATTCCATCACATAGTCCCAGTAAATACCGGCCTTGTGCTTGCCGATCGGGCGGGCAAACACGCGCTTTTCCAGGCAGAGATTGCGGGTGATCGTCCCGCCCAGGCTGCGAATCGCGTCTTCGATGCCGGTCGAAAACGCCTCGCCATTGTTCTCGACCCGGCGCGGGTCGAGAATGAACACGGCTTCATACTTTTTCAACGTTTGGTTCTCCTTTTTCCGAGGCATTGATGTTGTCCGCCGACCAGCGGTTGCCGAGGTTCATCGCCGTGTCCAGCCCTTGCTTGAGGGCGGTGGCGACCAGATTGGCCGCGACGGTGACGACTTGCCTGACAACCGCGCGTTCAGCGGAAGTCCACGGCGCCAACACGTAATCGATGATGGCGATGTCGGTGGACTGCGGTCTCCCAATACCGATCCGGAAGCGGGGGAAGGCCCCGGTCTCCAGATGCTGGATGATGGATTCGACGCCTTTTTGCCCGCCGCTGCTGCCGCCGGGGCGAACCCGGAGGCGGCCGAGAGGCAAGTCAAGGCAGTCGCTGACGACGATCAATTCGGCCGGGGAGAAGCCGAATCGGGCCGTCACTTCCTTCACCACTTCGCCGCTGCAGTTCATATAGGCCAAGGGCCGCAGCAGCAGGCAGTCAAACCCGTACAGGGTCAGGCTGCGCAGCTCGCCGCGGGCTGGCTGCCAGAGCGTCGCCGCGTCAAAAGTCGACACGGCCTGCAACTGGTCAGCCACGAGAAAACCGGCGTTATGCCTGGTCCCGGCGTATGTGCCGCCGGGATTGCCCAAACAGACCACCAGCTGTGTTCTCGCCGGCTGGCTGGAGCCGCGCGTTGTGCCGGAGAAGTCCATCATCCTGAAACACACGAAACACGATCAGAAACGCTATACCTTGCGTCCGGCGCCGGGCCGGCGCCGGACGGTTCGAGGCCCACGGCCGCGGTTGCCGGCGGAAGGCGGCCGCGGCCTGGCTTAGACCGCGGCGAACCGGCGGACGGCGGCAGTTATTTCTTCTCTTTCTCTTTCTCTTTCGCGTCCTTTTCCGGCGCCGCTTCCGCCGTGGCGGCCTCGGTCGCTTCCGTCGTCGCTTCGGCGGCGGCCTCGGCCTTCGGCGCGCGGACCTGGAACACCATCAGAGCGCCGTCGCTGGCCGCCGTCACGTTGGCCGGCATGACCAGGTCGCGGACGTGCAGGGAGCCGTCCAACTCGATGCCGCTGACATCGACTTTGATGACTTCCGGCGTGTCCATCGGAAAGCATTTAATCTGCAGTTCGAACATGACCTGTTCCAACTGGCCGCCCAGGCGGATACCGGCCGCTTCGCCCTCCGCCACCAGGCGGACGTCACTGGTGATCAGCTCATCCATCTTCACTTCCAGGAAATCGAGGTGGAGAATGTCATTTGAAATCGGATGGCGCTGGGCCGCCTTCAGGATGGTCAGCCTCTTGCTGCCGTCGCCGCAGTCCATCTCGACCAGGCCGGGATGATGCAGCAGCTGGCCCAGCAGAGCGGAGGCAATGCTCATCGACGACGCCGCTCCGCCGTGGCCATACACGACAACCGGAATCTGGCCGTCCCGACGCAGCCGGCGGGAATTCGCCGAGCCGATCAGGCCGCGCTCGCTCACATTAATGCTAAGTGTCTTGCTCATAGATGGTTGAACCCTTCAATCTCGATTCGCCTATGTGAATTTTCGGAAAAAATCGGGCGGGAAAAGCAAATAATATATCACACTAATTGCCAGACTCCAATGAAAACAGCGAAGAAATTGAATCTCCCTGGTGAATTCTCTTGATGGCCGTCGCAAACAACGGGGCGACGGTCATGATTTCCAGGCGGGGGCAGGTGCTGGCGTCGACGGGGACGGTGTCGGTCGTGAAGACTTTTTCGAGGATGCTGGCATTGATTCGGCTGATGCCGACGGGGGTGAGGCAGCAGTGGGTGACGGCGGCGCTCACGGAGCGCGCCCCCGCTTCGCGCAGGCGCAGGGCGGCCTGGACGATGGTGCCGGCGGTTGAGCTGAGGTCGTCGACGAGGAGGCAGTCGCGGCCGTCGACGTCGCCGACCAGGTAGGGCGCCTCGACTTCGCTGGCGCTGACGCGGCGTTTGGCGACGAGGGCGAAGCCGCAGCCGAACATGTCGGCGTAGGTATGGGCCATTTTGCCGCTGCCGGCGTCCGGCGCGACGATCTGGGCGTCGCGGTTGAAGCGTTGGCGCAGGTGGGCGGCGAACACCGGGGCCGCATACAGATGATCGACCGGGATGTCGAAGAAGCCCTGGATCTGCTGGGCGTGGAGGTCCATGGTCAGGATGCGGTTGGCCCCGGCCGTGACCAGGAGATTGGCCACCAGCTTGGCGGTGATCGGGACCCGGGGCTGGTCTTTGCGGTCCTGGCGGCCGTAGCCAAAATACGGCAGCACCGCCGTGATCCGGCCGCAGGAGGCCCGGCGGGCCGCGTCCAGCATGATGAGCAGCTCCATGATGCTCTCGTTGGGAGTGCAGCAGGTGGGCTGGATGATGAACACGTCGGCGTCGCGAATGTGCTCGGTGAACTTGACGAACGTCTCGCCGCCGGGAAACCGGCCCAGCTCGACGGCGCCCAGGGAGATGCCGAGCTCCGCGGCAATCGCGTTCGCCAGCCGCGGATGCGTCGACCCGCTGAATACTTTCAATTCCATGATGACACCATCCGTTCGCCTCTGCCTGGCCCGATTCACTCCGCCGACAGCCGCATCGGCGCCGATTCGGAATGCGCTTTCTGTCATTCCATCATATTAAGACTATATTAAATATAGCCCGCGGGCCGGGAAAACCCAATGCCGCCCGCCTCTTCTTGAAATCACCACGCCTTGCCCCGAAAGATGATTGCCATGTCAGACAAAATCACCATGACGGCCGCCGGCCTGCACGTCGGCAATAATCCCGTGATTCCCTACATTGAAGGCGACGGCACCGGCCCCGACATCTGGCGGGCGACGGTTGGCGTCGTGGATGCCGCCGTGCGCAAATCGTATGGCGGCGCCCGCGCCATCGCCTGGAAGGAAGTCCTGGCCGGCGAAAAGGCCTTCCAGAAGACGGGCGAGTGGCTGCCGGAGGCGACGCTGAATGCCTTCAAGGAGTACCTGGTCGGTATCAAAGGGCCGCTGACCACGCCGATCGGCGGCGGCATCCGCAGCCTCAATGTCGCCATCCGCCAGCAGTGCGACTTGTACGTCTGCCTGCGCCCGGTCCGCTGGTTCACCGGCGTGCCCTCGCCCGTCTGCCATCCGGAGCTGGTCGACATGGTGATCTTCCGCGAAAACACGGAGGACATCTACGCCGGCATCGAATTCGCCGCCGGCACCCCGGAAGCGGCCAAGCTGACCGCCTTTCTCCGCGAGGCCTTTCCCAAGCAGCACGCCAAGATCCGCTTCCCGGAAAATTGCGGTTTGGGGATCAAGCCGGTATCGCGGGACGGGACCTGGCGGCTGGTGAAAGCCGCCATCGACTACGCGATCACCGCCGACCGCGAATCCGTCACCCTCGTCCACAAGGGCAACATCATGAAATTCACGGAAGGCGCCTTCCGGGACTGGGGCTATGAATGCGCCCGGACCGACTACGGCGCCCAGCCGCTCGACGGCGGCCCCTGGCATGCCCTGGCCAATCCCCGCAACGGCAAGACCATCGTCGTCAAAGATGTCATTGCCGACGCGTTTCTGCAGCAGATTCTGACCCGGCCGGCCGAATACAGCGTCATCGCCACGCTCAATCTGAATGGCGACTACATCTCGGACGCCCTGGCCGCCTGCGTCGGCGGCATCGGCATCGCCCCCGGCGGCAATATCAACTACCAGAGCGGCTGCGCCGTCTTCGAGGCCACCCACGGCACCGCGCCCAAATACGCCGGCAAAGACATGGTCAACCCCGGCAGCCTCATCCTCTCCGCCGAAATGATGCTTCGCTACCTGGGCTGGACCGAAGCCGCCGACGCCATCATCCGCGGCCTGGACCGGACCATCGCCAAGCGGACCGTGACTTACGATTTCGAACGCCTGATGCCCGGCGCCACCAAGGTCTCCTGCTCGGAATTCGGCAGACTGATCGCGGAAAACATGTGACGTTCCAACGGCGCCGCCGGGCCGGCGATGGCGATGGCCCGGCCCGGCAACCAGGACTGTGAAGATGGACAAGCCGCAAAACTACTGGAATGAATTCGACTGGGAGCGGTTCTTCCGGCGCAAGGAGAAATTTGTCCGCGCCTATGTCGAGTTGCTGGACCGTTTTGCGGAGCTGCCGGAAGGCGAGGAGCTGATCTTGAACGAGCTCACCCGCCGCTTCGGGGCCGCGGAAGTCGAGGAGATGTACACGTATGACGAGGATGTCGACGACGACTTTCCGGACGAGGACGAGAGCGCCGGCCCGGACGACGCGCCGATGGCATCGCCACTGGAATTCCCGCCGGCGGACGGCGAAGGCTGGCAGGCGCCGGACAACGGCGACGACGACAGCGAATTCAACGATGAAATGCGCCGCCTGCGGCGCATGGAAGAGCAATTCCGCAACATCATGATCGTTCTGGAGCAGACGATCCAGGGCTGGTGCAACCTGATGTCGTCGGTCCTGCCGGTCGACAAGCGCGCCCAGGGGCTGAAAATCCTGTTTTTCCTGTCCCGGGTCGCCATGAACCTGAACAGCTGCGCGGGCGAAATGGCGGCGACCCGGCAGGCGGCGGTCATCGCCCTGTGCAAACGCGTCCTTGCCGACCTCAATGACGCCGTCGGCCAGGTGACGGGACTGCGCCAGCAATGCCCGCCCCTGAATGAAATCCTGACGACCATCCAGGAACGCCTCGTCACCGCCGCCGACGAGGTCGCCGACTTTCTCCGCGCCTGCCGCGACCTCCCCGGCGACGATGACGATGACAATGCCTTCTGAACCATTCCGGATCACCTGCTGACATGACCCAATCCCTTCCTGCAATCAAGCCCGGCACGGCGACGGCGGAGCTGGACTATGACGCTGCCAGCCAGACCGGCGTGCTGCATCTCCGCGGCGACTGGCGCCAAAAGGCACGCCGGCCCGAGCCTGGCTCGCCGGTGCTGCCCCTGGCCATGGGCAGCCTCCGCTTCGACTGCGCCGACTTGACCGGCTGGGACAGCACCCTGCTCATCTATCTCCACGAGCTGCGCCGCCACTGCCATTACCGCAGCCTGGCCGTCGCCTGGGACACCCTGCCGGCCGGCGCCAACCGGCTGCTCAAGCTGGCCAGCGGGAGCTCCACCACTCCCCAGGCCATGCCGACGCCGACCTGGTCATGGCTGGGCAAAGTCGGGCTCCGCAGCCTCGAGGCCTGGGGCCGCGTCGTCGACGTCCTGACCTTTGTCGGCGAACTCGTCCTCGCCTGCCTGAAATTCCTTTTCGGCCGCGCCCGCCTGCGCTGGTCGGACCTGGCCTTGGAAATGGTCAAGGCCGGCCCCCAGGCTCTCGCCATTGTCGCCCTGATTGGCTTTCTCATGGGGCTGATCCTCGCCTTCATCGGCGCCATTCCCCTGAAATGGTTCGGGGCCGAGGTCTATGTCGCCAGCCTCATCGGCATCGGCATCCTGCGCCTGATGGGCGCCGTCATGACCGGCGTCGTCATGGCCGGCCGCACCGGCGCCGCCTATGCCGCCGAACTGGGCTCCATGCAGGCCAACGAGGAAATCGACGCTCTCGAATCCATGGGCATCCCGCCGATGGAATTCCTGGTCCTGCCCAGATTCCTGGCGTTGACCGCCATGCTGCCGCTGCTCGGGTTGTTCGGGGACCTGGTCGGGGTCCTCGGCGGCCTGGTCGTCGGCGTGTTCTACCTTGACCTGACCTTCATGCAGTTCTGGCAGCAGCTGATGCAGACCACCAAGCTGGCGGACCTGTTTGTCGGCCTCTTCACCTGCTGGGTCTTCGGCATGCTCATCGCCGTCTGCGGCTGCCTGCGGGGCATCCAATGCGGCCGCAGTTCCGAAGCGGTCGGCCAGGCCACGACCTCGGCCGTCGTCAGCAGCATCGTTTGCATGGTCATTGCCACCGCGGCGATCACGGTGGTGACCGTGGCCCTGAAAATATAGTCCCGGCCCTTTCTGGCCGTCCCCGGGCGCCCGGCGGTCCGGCGGCCACGTGTTATCCACAACCTCCATTTCCGGCGGTCCTCTCTTGGCATGACTACTCCTCCTCCCATCGCCGTCCGCGGCCTGACCATGGCCTATGGCAGCCGCGTCATCCAGCGCGACCTGACTTTCACGGTCCGCCGCGGCGAGATCTTCATCGTCATGGGCGGCAGCGGCTGCGGCAAAAGCACCTTGCTTCGGCATCTGATCGGCCTCCAGACACCGGCCGCCGGCACCGTCCTGCGCAACGGCCAGGACTTCTGGGCGCTTTCCGACGCCGCCCGCGACCGCATCAAGCGCAATTCCGGCATTCTCTACCAGACCGGCGCGCTGTGGAGCGCCATGACCCTGGCGGAAAACATCGCGCTGCCGCTGCACCAGTTCACCCGCCTGCGGCCCGGGGAAATCCGCGACCTCTGCGCCTTCAAGCTGGCCCTGGTCGGCTTGGCCGGCTGCGAACATTACTATCCTTCTGAAATCAGCGGCGGCATGCGCAAGCGCGCCGCCCTGGCCCGGGCCCTGGCCCTGGACCCGGAAATGCTGTTCTTCGACGAACCCAGCGCCGGCCTGGACCCGGTCAGCTCCCGGCGCATGGACGACCTGATCATCGAATTGCGCGAAAGCCTGTCCGCCACCATCGTCGTCGTCACCCACGAACTGGCCAGCATCTTCGCCATCGGCACCGACGCGATTTTTCTCGACGGCGAATCCAGGACCATCATTGCCCAAGGCAGTCCCAAGGACCTTCTCAACCAAGCCAGCCCACTGCGCGTCCGGCAATTCCTGACCCGCGGCGGCGCCACCCCCTGAACGAGGCGACCATGCTCCACAAACACCATCCCGCCCTGATTGGCGGCTTTGTCCTGGGAGGACTTCTCCTCCTGTTCGTGTTCCTGCTGGTCCTGGGCGGCCAGGGTCTGTTCACGACCAAAGTCACCTACTATCTGTATTTTGACAAATCCGTCAAGGGCTTGAACAAGGGGGCCGCCGTCATGCTCCGCGGCGTCCGCGTCGGCCAAGTCTCCGACATTCGGCTGGCCCCGCGCGACAACGCCACCCACGAAGGCGCCATCTCCTGGCCGATTCAAGTCGCCGTGGACATCGTCCCCGCCGCGATTGACATCGCCGGCGACGACGACCCGGCCGGTTCCGCCGTCGCCGAACTGCGCCGCAAGTCTCTGCAGCACCTGAAAAGCCGCCAGCGCCTGGAATCCTGGATCAGCCACATGATCATCCAGGAAGGACTGCGCGCCCAACTCCAGTCCCTCAGCCTCCTGACCGGACAACTCTACATCGAACTGAATTTCTTCACCGACGACCTGGCGTCGGCCGACCTGGAGCGGGATCTTGAGCGCCACGTCATTCCGACGCGGATGTCGACGTTCGAGCGTCTGTTCCTGTCTTTGAGCCAGAAGGAATTCGGGGATCAGATCGACGCTCTCCACCTGGTCACGGCGACGCTCAGCCAGTTCATCAAGAGCGGCCAGGCCGACCAGCTGCTGGCCAACGTCTACACGATTTCCAACAACATGAAAACCCTCAGCGGCAACCTGAACGCCTCGCTGCCGCTGATCACGGGGCAGGCCCACGACGCGATGACAAAAATCAACCGGGTGACGACGCATCTGGACGAACGCACCCCGGAAGTCCTGGAGGCGGCGCAGGAAAGCCTCCGCCTCTGGAATGCGAACGTCTCGACGCTGGCCCAGAAACTCGGGGAGACGCTGGCCAACATGAACCAGCTGATCGCCAAACTGGACCGGGTCACCAATCTGGAGGAAGGCCCCGGCGCCGAACTGCTGCTGGAACTGCGCACCACCCTCGGTTCCGCCCAGAAGGCCCTGGCCGACTTTTCCGTCCTCACGGTCCAGGCCAAAGGCAGCTTCGCCCAAGATTCGCCCATGCGGCAGAGCATGCAGAACGCGTTGACGGAAATTGAAGCCGCGGCCCAGTCTTTCCGAGCCCTCGCCGAACTGCTGCAACGCAAACCGGAAGCCTTGATCCGCGGGAAATAACCAGAACCCGAAGCGCCGCCGCCGAAAGACGCCTGCAACAAGCACGGCAGCTGCCCTGACGGCGGGAAACGACCCCATCCCGGCCCGCGCCGGCAACCGCCGCCCCCGCCCAACCACGAAAGGAGCGCCAGATGCTTCCCCTCATCACCCACGCCAGTCCCCGGCCGCTGCCCCGCCCCGCCCGGCCGCTCACCGCCCGGCCGCTCACCGCCGCCCTGCTCGCCGCCACCCTGCTCGCCGCCACCCTGCTCGCCGCCGGCTGCCTCGGCTCCGCCAACACACGATACTTCCTGCTGTCGCCGACGACCTGGCCGACGGCGACGGCGCCCGCCGCCGGCCTGGTCGTCATCCGGAGCTGCCAGCTCCCGGATTATCTCAACCGGACCGAGATGATCATGCGCAAAGGCCAAAATGAAGTCGTCATCCGCGACTTCGACAGCTGGGCCCAGGCGCCCGAAAAAATGATTCGCCTCATTCTGCGCGAAAACCTCGCCCGCATCCTCGGCGCCGAAAACATCGCCGAGGGCAAGTCGCCGCAGCCCCGCTCGGGCAACCTCCTGATTGACTATGAGTTCCGTCAGCTTGACCCGACGACCGACGGCCTCCTGGCCGTCAACGTCGACTGCCGACTGCACGCCTTGGCAACCAAGACGGATGCAATCCACAACCTGGCCTTCACCATCCCCCTGGCCGGCAAGGACGGCGCCGACATCGCCACCGCCGTCAACCAGGCCCTCGCCAGAATCGCCGAAGAAACCGCCATGATGCTGAAATAACTTGTTTTTCGATAGTTATGGCTTATATTTCTTTACTTGTCGCCTTTCCCGCCAATACTTTTTTCCATCCCGCTATCACGAGACTTTTTCCCCCAATGCAGTGATTTTTCACCAGGGTATCACCCGACAGGAGCATATTTTGCAATTCGGATTTATTTCTCGCCTGCTTAACAAGATCCGCGGCAACCAGACTTCGACGACCTCTTCCAACCAGCCGACCGCCGCCGCCAACCCGGAAACCGCCGCCCGCCGCGGCTCTTCCCCACGCCCGAAACGGACGCCGCCACCAGTCGACAGACCCGACGCCGCCGAAACCACGACGACGACGACCCGCCCGCCGCGCCCCCCACGGCCGGACACGACGACCGCGCCCCGCCGCGACCGCGGCGACAACCCGCGGAACGACCGCGGCGACAACCCCCGCCGCGACCGCGGCGACAGCCCCCG
Source organism: Verrucomicrobiota bacterium (assembly GCA_022709995.1). GTDB lineage: Bacteria > Verrucomicrobiota > Lentisphaeria > Oligosphaerales > Oligosphaeraceae > JAAZKI01. The sequence goes on from JAKLHU010000002.1 coordinate 14,264, forward strand.
CCGCGACCGTGGCAGCCGCTCGACCGCGCCGGACCGGCGCCGCGGTGGCGCCGCCGCCGATTCCGGCGGTCGGGAGCCCGTCGCCAACCTGGAACACCGCGACAGCGTGCCCAGCATGGACGGCTGGACCACCCCGACGGGAGAGCGCAACGCCCCCCAGGAAAAACTGTTCCAGGACCTGGGCCTTGACCAGCGCCTGCTCCGGGCCATTCTGGACGACCTCAAGTTCCGGGCCTGCTCCCCGATCCAGGCCGCCGCCCTGCCCTGCCTTCTCACCGGCCGCGACCTCGCCGGCCGAGCCCAGACCGGAACCGGCAAAACCGCCGCCTTCCTCATCACCATCCTGCAACGCTTCCTGACCCAGCCCCAGCGCGACCGCGATCCCTGGCAGCCCATGGCCATGGTCCTCGCCCCGACCCGCGAACTGGCCTTGCAAATCGCCAAAGACGCCGATGCCTTGAGCACCTACTGCCCGTTCACCACCGTCGCCGTCTATGGCGGCATGGACTATGACCGCCAGCGCAGCCTCCTCGCCAAGGGCGTCGACCTCGTCGTCGCCACCCCGGGACGACTGATCGACTACCTCCGCCAGAACGTCGTCGACCTCTCAACCGTCGAAGTCGTCGTCATCGATGAAGCCGACCGCATGCTCGACATGGGCTTCATCCCCGACGTCAAACGCATCGTCGGACACCTGCCCAAGGCCGATGCCCGCCAGACCATGCTGTTCAGCGCCACCCTCTCGCGCGACATCATGACCCTCGCTTCCCGCTGGATGCGGCCGGAACCGGTCATCATCGAAGTCGAACCGGAACACGTCGTCGCCGACGGCATCGAGGAAGTCGTCTATTCCGTCACCTCCCACGAAAAACTGCCGATCCTGCTCTGGACCCTCGCCCATGAAAAATGCGAACGCGTCCTCATCTTCCGCAATCGCCGCCGCGATGTCGAACAACTGCATGACCAGCTCGTCCACTGCGGCGTCCCCTGCGACATGCTCAGCGGCGACGTCGACCAGAAAAAACGCCTCCGCCTGCTCGAGGACTTCCGCGCCGGCGCCATCCGGGTCATCGTCGCCACCGACGTCGCCGGCCGCGGCATCCATGTCGACGACATCACCCACGTGATCAACTACGACCTGCCCTACGAGGCCGAAGACTATGTCCACCGCATCGGCCGCACGGCCCGGGCCGGCCACACCGGCCGCGCCATCAGCTTCGCCTGCGAGGAAGGCGCCTTCGTCATCCCCGCCATCGAAAAATTCATCGACCGGGTTCTGCCCATCACCCGGCCTGACGCCGACATGGTCCAAATGCCGGAAGGCATGAAGACCCCGGCCGGCCGCGCGCCGCGTTCCGGTGGGTATTCCGGCCCCGGCGCCCGCCGGAGCGGCGACAACCGCCCGCATGGCGGCCGCGTGCAGCGCGGCGGACCGCGGCGGTAAGGGCGATTCCGGCCGCGCCGCGGTCGACGCGGCGCACCCTCCTTCTTCCTCGAAGCACTCTTATCATCCTATGAACGTGACGGTACGTCAGGGCGATCAGCAAACTCCCAGGGAAACAGGCCTCATGCCCGTGGCCCTGGTCCTGGACCGCCTGCGCAGCGCCTACAACGTCGGCAACCTCTTCCGGATCGCGGAAGCAACCAGAACGGCGCGGATCATCGCCTGCGGCTACACCGCCGCGCCGCCGCATCCAAAACTGGCCAAGACCGCCCGCGGCTGCGACGAGCTGGTCGCCTGCGAAACCGCACCCGACGCCGAAACCGCCATCCGGGCTTTGAAAGGACAAGGCTACACCATCTACGGCATTGAAACCGCGGAGCGGGCCGTCCCCTTCTGGGAGGCCCAAATCAGCTTCCCGGCGGCTCTGGTCCTCGGCAACGAGGCCCTGGGCATCAGCCCCCCGGCCCTCGAGCTCTGCGACGCCCTGCTCTGCCTGCCGGCCCTGGGCGCCAAGAACTCCATCAATGTCGGCAACTGCGGCGCCGTCGTCCTGTTCGAATGCCTCCGGCAATGGCGCCGCTGAACCAACGCGGCATCCTTCCCATAAACTTCCAGCAGGAGCGATTGATGAGCGACGAGCAATTACTGGCCAAGGCCTACGACCCCGCCGACGTGGAGTCGAAATGGTATTCCTTCTGGGAAGACCGGGGCTCCTTCCATGCCGACCCCGCCTCCCCGAAGCAGCCCTACACCATCGTCATCCCGCCGCCCAACGTCACCGGCATCCTGACCCTCGGCCACGTGCTCAACAACACCCTCCAGGACATCCTCATCCGCTTCGAGAAAATGCGCGGCCGGGAAACATGCTGGGTGCCGGGAACCGACCACGCCGGCATCGCCACCCAGACCAAAGTCGAGGCCGCCCTCAAAAAAGAACTCGGCCTGACCCGATACGACCTCGGCCGGGAGAAATTCCTGGAGCACACCTGGGCCTGGAAGGAGAAATACGGCGGCGCCATCATCCGCCAGCTCCGGACCATCGGCTCGTCCTGCGACTGGCAGCGGGAACGCTTCACCATGGACCCGGGCCTGTCCAGCGCCGTCCAGGAAGTGTTCGTCCGCCTCTTCGAGAAAGGCCTCGTCTACAAGGGCCGGCGCATCATCAACTGGTGCCCGAAATCGCGCACGGCCATCTCGGACGAGGAGGTCGAATACAAGGAACAGCGCGGCCACCTCTGGCATTTCCGCTACCCCTACGCCGACGGCTCCGGCTACGTCGTCGTCGCCACCACGCGCCCGGAGACCATGATGGGCGACACCGCCGTCGCCGTCAATCCCAAGGACGAGCGCTATGCCGGCAAAATCGGCCAGAAGCTCGTCCTCCCCATCGTCGGCCGGGAAATCCCCCTCGTCGCCGACGACTTCGTGGATCCGGCCTTCGGCACCGGCGCGGTCAAGGTCACGCCGGCGCACGACCCCAACGACTACGAGATGGGCCTCCGGCACAACCTGCCGTTCGTCAACATCATGCATGACGACGGCAGCATGAACGACGACGCCGGCGCCGAGTTCTCCGGCCTGGACCGCTTTGCCTGCCGCAAGGCCGTCGTCGCCAGAATGAAGGAACTCGACCGGCTGGAGAAGATCGAGGACTACACGCACCAGGTCGGCTACTCCCAGCGCGGCGACGTGCCCGTGGAGCCGCGCCTCTCCGAACAGTGGTTCGTGCGCATGGCGCCGCTCGCCGAACCGGCCCTCGCCGCCGTCAACGACGGCCGTATCCGCTTCTATCCCGAACGTTGGGTGAAGACGTACCGCCACTGGATGGAAAACATCAAGGACTGGTGCATCAGCCGACAGCTCTGGTGGGGCCATCGCATCCCCGCCTACACCTGCGACCGGTGCGGCGAACTGACCGTGGCCCGGGAAGCCCCGGCGGCCTGCCCGAAATGCGGCCACGCGTCCCTCACCCAGGACCCGGATGTGCTCGACACCTGGTTCAGCTCCTGGCTCTGGCCCTTCTCCGTCTTCGACTGGCCACGGGAAACCCCGGAGCTGAAACGGTTCTTCCCCACCCACAGCCTCGTCACCGGCCCCGACATCATCTTCTTCTGGGTCGCGCGCATGATCATGGCCTCCCTCGAATTCACCGGCCAGATCCCCTTCCGCGACGTCTTCTTCACCTCCATCATCCGCGACGACCAGGGCCGCAAAATGTCGAAGAGCCTGAACAACTCGCCCGACCCCCTGGAAGTCGTCAAGACATATGGCGCCGACGCCCTGCGCTTCACCATGATATACATCGCGCCGGTCGGCCAGGACATCCGCTACAGCAACGAAAAATGCGAGATCGGCCGCAACTTCGCCAACAAGATCTGGAACGTGGTGCGGTTCCGGCTGCGCCTGGGGCCGGCCGCGGCCAATTGGCAAAGCCTGGACGGCCTGACGTCCGCCGACCTGCGCCCGGACGACCAGTGGATCATCGCCCGGCTGAACGCAACCGTCGCCAGCCTCACCGCCGCTCTGGACGCCTTCCAGTTCAACGAAGTCAGCAAAATCCTCTATGAATTCATCTGGAATGAATTCTGCGACTGGTACCTGGAATCATGCAAGCCCGTCTTCAACGCCGAAAAGGCACCCCGCCAGGCCGTCGTGCTCCGCGTCTTCGACTACTGCCTGGGGACATTCCTGCGCCTGCTGCATCCCGCCATGCCCTTCGTCACCGACGAGCTGTACCACCAGATGGGCTTCGCCGCCGACCAGGAATCCATCCTGGACGCGGACTGGCCCGCGCCCATGCCCGGCCCGGCCCTGGCCGGCCTCGGCGCCACCGACGACTGCGTGGCCCTGGCCCAGGCCAAATTCGAGCTGGTCCGCGCCGTCCGCACGTTGCGGGCCAACTACCAGATTCCGACCAGCCGTTCTTTGGCCGAAATCGTCGTCGTGCCGGCGGCCGCCGCCGCTGCCGACTATCTGCGCCGCGACCTGGACACGCTCAAAGCCATCCTGGGCGCCGACGACCTGCGGATTCGCGACGCCTACCAGGCCAGCGGACCCTGCGGCGTCGCGGTCGGCGGCATGGCCACGGCCTACGTGCCCCTGGCGGGAGTCGTCGACCTGAAGGCCGAATGCGAACGCCTGGCCAAGCAGGAAGACGAGATCGTCAAATACCTCGCCAGTCTGCAAGCCAAACTGGGCAATGAGAAATTCGTCGCCCGCGCGCCGGTGGAAGTCGTCGCCGCCGAACGCGCCAAACAAGCGGAATTCGAGGCCAAGCTGGCCCGGGTCCGCGAACAACTGACGGCCTTTGGCACCCAGGCGTGATACCATCAACCCCACAAGGAAAACCACCATGCAAGACAAAATCAAGGAAATTCTGGATCTGGTCCGCGTCAAACTGCAGGATGACGGCGGCGACTTGGAGCTGGTCAAGG
>JAKLHU010000020.1 GCA_022709995.1 Verrucomicrobiota bacterium
CGGCACGGCGCCGTTGGCATTGGAGAACGGCGGGTGATGACTTTCCCCCGCCATGGCGGGGCGAAGGCGCCTCTGTCGACGTGACACGGGCTTCCAGTCCGTGCCAACGAACCATCGCCGCAAGACGCATTTTGACAACAACTCAGCAATTTATCACGATGTGATGCCCGTGTCGCCTCCGCGCGTCCTTGTCACCTTTGCGCGTGGGGCTTTTGCCGGGGGCAGACCGTCTGCTACTGTCGGGCGCGGATGTAGTCGGCCATGATGTTGACGGTTTCTTCCAGGATGAGGTCCTGGGCGTCCGCGACGTCGATGTCTTCGCTGTCGCCATCGTCGGTCCGGACGGTATTCCGCTTGCGGGCATTTTTGCGCTGGGCCTGGAATTTGCGGAACATGCGGACGGTTTTATCCTCGTCTTCCTGGTGCTGCCGCCGTTCATTCAGTTCAAGCGGCAGCTGCTTGTCGGCCCGGAAATTGGCGTAGAAGTCAATGTCTTTTTGATATTCGCGGAAGAGCGGGTTTTCCTGGCGTCGTTTTTGCGATGCTTCCAGGAGGCCGGGAAGCGCTTTGGCGGTCTCGTTAACGGCCTCATATTCGAGGGGTTGGATTTGGTCCCAGGGCAGGACGTGGGGGAGTTTTTCCTCCCCCAGGTCCAGTTGATCGAGGAAAGACGCGAAGTTGATGTCCGCGGTGACGCCTTTGACTTGGGTGGAGCTGCCGTTGATGCGGTAGAATTTGGATATGGTGATTTTGAGCGACCCAGGTTCCGGGTCGGGCATGCGGCTGGTGGCGTGGCTCAGGGCGCGGACATTGGCCAGGTTGATGACGGATTGCACGGTGCCCTTGCCGTGGGTGCTGGCGTCGCCGACAATGATGGCCCGGCCGTAGTCCTGCAAGGCGGCCGCGACGATTTCCGAGGCCGAGGCGCTGAGTTTGTCGACCATGACCACCAGCGGGCCGGCGAAGGTCACGACCGGGTTGGTGTCTTCCTTGCGGTCAATCTTGCCGCTGCTGTCGCGGACCTGCACGACTGGGCCGGTCGGGATGAACAGCCCGGCCAGCTCGACGGCCTCGTCGAGGGCGCCGCCGCCATTGCCGCGCAGGTCGAGGATGATGCCGTCCGGCGGCTGCTGGTCGGCCATGGCCTTTTCAATCAGCTTGCGGACGTCGCGGGCGGAGCTTTTGTAATCGGGGTCGCCTTTGGCGCGGGCGGCGAAGTCGGCGTAGAAGCTGGGCAGGTAGATGATCAGGACATTGGCGGGGCCGGCGCCCGGGAGAGTGAGCTGCCGTGTTTCCGACTGGGCCTCCTGGTCGGTCAGTTTGACTTCGTCGCGGACGAGGCTGACCAGGGTGGGGGTGCTGGAGCCTTCCTCCAGGATGGTGAGATGGACGGTTGTCCCTTTCGGGCCGCGGATTTTGGCGACGACTTTGTTGAGCGGCATTTCGATCACGTCGACCGGTTCCTGGGCTTCCTGGGCGACGGCCGTGATGCGGTCGCCTTCCTTCAGCCGGCCGTCGCGGTCGGCCGGGCCGCCGGGGACAATGCCGACGATGACGGTGTAGGCGTCCTTGGTGGACAGGGTCGCGCCGATGCCCTCCAAAGACAGGCGCATGTTGATGTCGAAATTCTCCTTCGTTTCCGGGGCCATGTAGGCGGAGTGGGGGTCGAGGACGCGGGTCAGCGCGGTCAGGTAGATTTCCAGGATGTTGATGGCTTCGACTTCGGCCCGGCGCAGGTAGTTGCGGGCGTAGTTCTTGGCCAGCCGTTCGGGAAATGGCGTTGTCTCCGGGGCCGGCGCCGGCTCGGCGGGGGCGGCGGGGGCGTCGTCGTTGCCGTTCTTTGCCGCGCCGCCAACGTCGATTTTTTCGGCGGCCTTTTTCTTTTTGGCGTCGTCTTTCTCCTCCTGCAGGCGGTTGACGAGGAGGGCGTTTTTGACTTGTTGGCGCCAGAGGTTTTCCAATTCCGCGACGGTTTTGCACCAGGGGAGGTCCTTGGCGTCGGCGGTCATGGTTTCCGGGGCGGAGAAGTCATGGGCGTTGGCAATGGCGGCGATGGAGAAGAGGGCTCTTTGGCGGGCTCGTTCGAGGTAGCGCTGATACACTTTGAAGGGGAAGTCCAGGTTGGCGGTCATCGTCCGCTGATCCCAGAGCACGCTTTCGAACGAGCGGAAGTCCTCCAGGTCGGATTCCAAAAAGAGGGTGCGGTTGAAGTCCAGGCTGTTGAAGTATTCGGCGAACCATTCGGCGGAGATGGCCGGGGTGATGTTCTGGGGGTGGTAGTGGTACTTGGACAGGAGGATGACGACGTATTTGCTCACCAGTCGTTCCCGCAGCAGCGGGGTCGGGACGGTCGGGACGTGGGCGAGGATTTCCTCCGGCGTTTCGCCGGCGGCGAAGCGGCCCAGTGTCGTGAGCAGGATCAGGACCAGGACGGCAAGCGAGCGTCGGCAGCAAAGATGGAAACGGCTGGTCATGGTTGGCCTTTGCGAGAATGATGCGTGGACGAAACCGGGCTGATGCCCGGCGGGACAAACAGGACGCCGGTGATGGCATTTTGAGTAAAGGCGACGACGCGGGCGCCGATGCCGGCTTTGTGCTGGCTTTCAAGCACAAAGCGCCACGTCGAGGAAGGCACCTCGACGTAAAGCAGGTTCTTGTTGATGCGGCTTGGCCGCGACTGCCGGGCAATGTCGGCGCCGACCAGCTCCGGCCAGGCGCCCTGGATTTTTTCCAGCCGGGCCAAGTCGGGATTTTTGACGCTGTCGAGCACGTCCTGGACCAGGTCCGTCATGGTCCTTGCTTCCGGCCGCAGATCGGCGAACACGCCGGGGCGCCGGTCTTCGCCGATCCAGTCGGTCAGGGCCCGTTCGCGCGATGCTTCCCGGGAGCTGGGATGGCCATGCCGGGAGGTTTGGCGATATTCCGAGCGCGACAGCCATCGGTTGGATGATTTTTCGCTGGGCATGGGTATTTCTAAAAAAGTGCTTCGACAAGTTGACAGGAGGAGCGCCAGCAGGTACTTTGTTAGGTCGTGATGTTGTCACTCATCCAGCCTCGGCGGCTGGTGCATAAACAGGAATAACATAACGCCAGCCCGGCGATGGTGCAACCCGTTATCGCCGGTTTGGCTTGGAGCAGAGGGTCATGAATGCGATTCAAGACAATTTGAAGGCGGTCGGAGAACGGATTGAAATGGCCTTGGGGCGGGCCGGGCGGGCGCCGGGGGCGGCCCGCCTGCTGGCGGTGAGCAAGACATTCCCGGCGGCCGCGGTTCAGGAGGCCTATGCCGCCGGCCAGCGGTGCTTTGGGGAAAACCGGGTCCAGGAACTGGCCGCCAAGGCGCCGGCGCTGCCGTCGGACTGCGAATGGCACCTCATAGGACACTTGCAGCAGAATAAAGTTCGGCAGGCTCTTGGCTATGCGGCGTGGATCCACTCCGTCGACACGCCGGCGCTGCTTGAACGCATCCAGCTGTTGGCCGACGAAGTCGGGGCCGCCCCGAAGCTGCTGCTGGAAGTCAATGTCTCCGGCGAGGAGAGCAAATTCGGTTTTGCGCCGGATGCGGTCGAGGCCGCCCTGGCCGGGATGCCGGCCGGGCCGGCGGCGTGCGTCGGTTTGATGACGGTGGCGCCGATGGGCGCCGACGCGAGCGCCCTGCGCGGCGTCTTCGGCGGCTTGCGGCAGCTGCGGGATCGTCTGCAGAGCCGCTTGGGGCTGTCCTTGCCCGAATTGTCGATGGGCATGTCGAGCGACCTGGAGGTCGCGATTGCGGAAGGGGCGACGATCGTGCGGGTGGGAACGGCGATTTTCGGGCACCGGTGAAACCAGGCCGCCGGCACGGGAGCTGTCAGGCTTTGTCGTCATCATGCCGGCCAAGACCAAGAGACGTCAGAACAGGGAGTCGGTCATGAATGCCCGGGAGAATATGCTGTCATTGTATCGGCGGACTGGTTATGCTTTTGCGCCGGTTGAATTTTCCTTGTGTCCGGCGATGCAGGAGAAGATGCAGGCGGCGACGGGCGGCGTTCCCCTGGGCGAGTATTTTTCCTATCCGGAGGGTTTTGCCCGGCGGGGGCTGGGCGGGCTGCGCCTGAAAAGCGCGACGACTCCGGACTGGCGCCAGTATTATCCGGCGCCGCTGCATCCGGACACGCTGTTCAACGCGTATGGCGCCGCCCGCGAATACGGCTACGAGGGCACGTACCACCTGGCGCGCATGCACCATCCGTTGGCGCATGTCGACTCCCTGGAGCAGATGCAGGCCTACCCGTGGCCGGAATGGGACCCGGATTCGACGTTTCTGCAGGCCGAGTCGGCGGCGGCGCACCGCGAGGGCTTACCGGTGTTCGGGTCGATGGCCTGTTCGATTTGGGAGACCGCCTGGGGCATCCGCGACATGACGATGCTGATGATGGACATGGCCACGGACGATCCCAAGGCTGTTTTCCTTCTCGACCAGATCACCGAGGATTCGGTTTTGCGGGCCCGCGCCTATGCGGAAGCCGATGTCGACGTCATCATCATGGGCGACGACATCGGGATGCAGAATACGATCATGATGTCGCTGGCCATGTACCGGGAGTGGCTGAAGCCGCGCCTGGCCAGGGTGATTGCGGCCGCCAAGGCCGTCAAGCCGGACGTGCTCGTGCATTACCACAGTTGCGGCCATGTCACGCCGTTCATTCCGGACCTGATGGAGGTCGGGGTGGACATCCTCAATCCCATGCAGCCGGAGGCCATGGACGTCGTCCAGGTGATGGCCGAGTATGGCGACCGGCTGTCGTTCAACGGCACGTTGGGGACGCAGTCGACCATGCCCTTCGGGACTCCGGAGGAGGTACGGCGGGTGACGTGGCGCAACCTGGAGCTCGCCGGCCCGCGCGGCGGGCTGCTGGTTTGTCCGACCCATCTGCTGGAGCCGGAAGTGCCCTGGGAAAATGTCGAGGCGTATGTCCGGGCCTGCAAGGATTTCCGCGGCTGAAGCGGCGGGCGGCGGTTCAGAGCCGCCCGGTCAGCGCCCGCACGGCGACGCCGGCGAAATAGAGCTGATGGCCCAGGTTGAAGTTCCGGTATCCGCACATGGCGTAATGCATGGCCAGGGGCAGGCGGCCTTTCAGAAAGTCGATGCCGAGGGCCTGTCCGGCGGCGGTTTGGCCGAACGGGATCACCCAGCCCAGGTCGACGGGCCGGAATGGCCGCAGGGGTTGTCCGCGCAGGGATTTGAGGACATTGCGGCCGGCGGCCAGTCCCGAATAGTACGCGAAGTTGACGGCTTTGCGTAGCGGAACGTCTTTGACCAGGATGGCCGCGGCGTCCCCGGCCACGAACGTCTGCGGATGCTGGGGAAGGCGCAGAAATTCGTCGACCAGAATACGGCCGTCGGGGATTTCCCGGTGTTCGCCATGCAGTTCCGGCAGGGCTCGCCGGGTTCCGGTCGACCAGCAGAAAAAGACATCCTCCAGGCGGTTGCCGTTGGAAAGGGCGACGTTGGCGCCGTCGAACTCGGTGACGCGCACGCCGGTGGCCAGGTCAATGCCCTGGCGGCGGGCTTGTGCCTCCAGGTAGGAGCGAATTTTTTCCGGCAGCCCGGCCAAGATGGCGTCTTTCATTTCGACGACGATGACGCGGGCGGTCTTGCCGTGCCGCGCGGCGAGGCTTTTCAAGTTGCAGGCCAGTTCCAGGCCGGTGTAGCCGCCGCCGACCACGACGGCGGTCGGGGCGCTCCGGGCCAGGACAAAGGCGGTGAAGTCCTGCCGGATGCGGTTGGCGTCGTCCAAGGTGGCGAGGGTGTGCGCCGCGTCCAGGGGCGGTTGCCGGAGGCCGCGGGTGTCGGCGGCGGCGCCGGTGGCAAGAATGAGAAAGTCAAAGGCGAATGTGCTGCCGGCCGTTGTCAGTTCCTTTTGCTCCAAGTCGATTTTCTGCACGGTTTCGATGTGAACGTGTATTTCCGGCTTGGTCAAGGCGGCGATGTCGGCCCGGATCCGGTTGGGGTCAAGGCGGCCGCCGGCGACATCGGGCAGGGCCGGAATCATGGTGGTGAAGGCGTGTCGGTCGAACAGGTGGATGTCGGCCTCGGTGCGGGCCAGACGGGCCAGTTGGCGGGCGGCGGCCAGGCCGGCAAAGCCGGCGCCGGCGATGGCGATTCGCGGGGTTGTCATGGTGTTCCTTTTCCGAACAGCAGGGCGGCGATCATCGCCAGGCTGGCCGCGACATGGGCGGCAATGGCCAGTTTCGAGGCTTTGACCAGTTTGAATTTGTCATGCGGCGCCGAGCGCAGGATGAGGACGGCGGCCGTCGCCGGAATGACGGCGGCGGGGATGGCCGCCAGGCCGGCCGGCGGCAGTGCCGCTTTGGCGACCGCGGCGCCGATGGCTGCCGCCGCCAGTATCGTCACCAGGGCATACAGCAGATACCCGCGTTCCGGGCCGATCTGGACGACCAAGGTGTTTTTGCCCGCTTGGCGGTCTTCCGGCGCATCCGGCACTTCGTTGGCGATGAGGATGCCGGCGACGAGGAAGCCGTGCGGCACGCCGACGAGGACGGCGTCCCAGCTCGGCATGCCTGTTTGCAGGAGGTGGCCGCCGACGGCGGTGGCGAGGCCGAATAGCAGGAAAATTGTCAGTTCGCCGAGGCCGTGATAGACGAGCGCGGCCGGCGGGTTGGAGTAGGCCCAGCCTGCGGTCCAGGCTAGGACGAAGAGCAGGAACAGGGCCGGTCGGCCCAGCATGAAAGCGGCAATCAGGGCAGCGCCGGCTGACACGGCCGCCAATACCAGGCTGGCGACGAAAAAGAAGCGGGCGGGGAGAATGCCTTGCTGGACCAGCTTGGAGCCGCCGAAAAAACCAAAGTAAGTGGGATTGATGGCGTCGACGCCGGAGCGCGCATCCGCATAATCATTGCTGACATTGGCGGAGAGGTGGGTACCGGCGACGGCGATCAGGCCGAGGAGGAAAAGCAGCATCCGTTTCGGCTCGGGGGTGAGCAGGGCGCCGGTGACATACGGCAGGACGCTGGCGGTCGTAAAAGGCAGGCGCAGAGCCTGCGCCAGATGCCTTAGCCGGATCGGCGCCTGGCGCGGGTGGCTGGCGCTGCCCCGGGGCGTCCGGGGTGCTCGGTCCTGGTCGCCAGTGGCCATCGGTGTCATGCGGATTTCTTGGCCGCGGGGCGTTTGGCACCGGGGAGGACCCAGCGGTCGTAGTCGCCCAGGCAGAGCAGCGCGGCAGTCATGCCCAGGTACAGCAGGATGTCGAGGACGGCGGCATGTTGCTTGAGCAGCATCTGGCCAAAGGCCAGCGACAGGAAGGTCAACCCCGAGATGAACAGGGTGAGGGCGCGAAAAAGCCCGATGATGAGCAGGACGCCCAGGAGCAGCTCCACGATGGGAAGGGCATAGGCATACGGGATCAGCATCCAGTCCGGGAGAATCGTCTTCGCGAAGGCGGGCAAAATATACCCGTTGACGAAGCCGCCCAGGTCGGTCACTTTGGCGGCGCCGCTGACGAGCAGGCGCAGGCCAAGGCCCCAGCGGACGAGGGCCAGGCCCATGCTCTGCCCGGTTGCCGTTGTGTTCAGCATGTTCATGAGGTGGCTTCTCCTGTTGATGGGGATGGATGAATCAAGGCGAAAAACGACTCGGCGATCCCCCCGCCCACCCGGGCGGTTTTTCTCCTTGTCGGGCGATGGACCGTGCGTTCGGCGGCGCCGGGGCCGGCAGAATGAATCGGACGATATCATATTGCCGGCAACGTCTTCTGTCAAGTCAAGCGGCGGCGCCTGGATACTGTTGGTAATCGGTCAGCCATTGCATCTGGCGCAGTTGTGGCCGGGCGCGCCAAGGTGGCGCCTCAGGCTCTACGAGGCGCCTAAGCGTTGACTCCGCAATAACTCAGTTATCAATGGCTGACCGCTTACTACTCTTGCGGTTTCTTTTTGGCGGGGCCGCGCGGGCGGCCGAGACGGCACGGACACAAGGGCGTTTCTTGTATTCAAGTCATTGTCGGAAAAATGCATTATGTCGATGGCTTGCGAGCCCGGTCTGGAAGTCCGTGTCGTCTCCGTACATCGTTTTCGCCTGTGTCGCCGCCCGCGGGGCGCGGCGTCAGTAGCCGACGACGTTGACGACTTCCGTCGCCAGGCGCCGGTTGCGTTCGGCGCCGCCGTCGATGTTGGCGCTTTTGCAGATTTGTGGCATTTTCCCCCGCGCCTGCATTTTTTCAATCACCTGGGCCACCATCATCCACATGATGGCGGCGGCATTGATCCCGGACAGTGGGAATACCGGCACGTCGCAGCCCTCGATTTGCATATGGCCGTCCCCGAGCGGCGCCTGGTTGTCGATGAACAGGTCGGCGCATTCATATAGCCGCTTGCCGCTGGGATGGCGCGATTCGACTTGCGAGGAGTAGTTTTTGGACGAGATGACGATGACTTTGCAGCCGATGCGCCGGCATTCGAGGGCCAATTCCACGGTTGGCAGCGATCTGCCACTGACGGAGCCGATGACCATGACATCGCCGGCGCGGACATTCGAGGCGCGCACGGCCAGACGCACGGTTTCCAGGGCGACCTGGTAATCGGCATCGGCGGCCGGGCGTCCCTTGCGGCAGGCGGGCACGTCGTCCGTGACGGTGAAGGCCCAGGAAAAGGACTTGATGCACATCAGGCCGCCGCCGCGGTTGATCAGCTCGCGGTCGATGATATGGCCGGTGTCGTGGACATGCCAGGCTCCGCCGTTGAGAAGGGAGTCGGCGACCATGGCGGCGGCCTGGTCGATGCTCTCCATCTGTTCTTTTTCCAATTGGTCGAATTGGGCCCGAAAACTGTCCAGCAGTCGTTTTGCCAGCATGGTTGTCCTTCCTGATTGCGATGGAATGGCGTGAGGCCGTCACGGACGGCGGCGAAAAGGGTTGATCAAGGAGTTTTGGGGCTCAAGCCGGCTGCTGGTGTTTTCCGGCCAGGTCGTAGGATTGCGCCATGGCGTCCAGCAGTTCGGCAGTCCAAGCAACGCCGAGCTTCCGGAGTCCCAGCAGGGCCGCGCCGCCGACGGGCGGCAGGCGCGGCCGGAACGGGGTCAGATTGGGGGCCAACCGGGCAGCGGCGGCGCAGAATTCGCGCCAGTAGATGGCGGAGTTGAGGGCGACGCTGCCGGAAGCCACCATGGGCACGTCGGCCTGATGGAGTTTGAGTTTGTCGACGACATCCGGGACTAACAGGGCCAGTTCGCCGGCGGCGCGGCGCAGCACGTCGATGGCGACCGGGTCGCCGTCCTCGGCGGCGGCATTGACGCCGGCCGCGGCTTGGGCGAGGAGCCGGCGGGCGCCCTTGCCGTTTTCCCGATACAGGAGCGAAAACAGGTCGCGCAGGTCGGCTGCGCCGTAGAGAGCCGGGAGGGTCTGCGCGAGGATGGTCCGGTGCCGGGCGTTGTAATGGGAGCGAAAGGCGGCTCGCAGGCCAAGTTGTCCGATATGGAAGCCGCTGCCTTCGTCGGCAAACAGCGGCCCTTGGCCGCCCATGGAGGCATATTCCCCCTCGGGATTGCCGCCGAACACCACGCTGCCCGTGCCGGCCAGGACCAGGATGCCATGACTTTTCATGGCGGCGGCCATGCCGAGTTCGTATTCGCCCTTGCTTTCGCAGGAGCCCAAGCCGGCCTGCTGCGCGAGCGCGCCGGCCAACTCTGGCGGGATGCCGCAGGAAATCATCAGGTCACTGGAGGTCAGGGGAATGTTGGCGCAGGCCTGCCGGAACGCCGTCTGGATGGATTCCATGACCGCTTCCCGGCTGCTGTACAGGATATGGGTTGACCCGCCCAATCCCATCCCCCGTACCGTTCCGCTTTCATCGACCAGCATGGCGGCGCACTTGGTGCCGCCCCCATCCAAACCCACCACATAGGCCATATATAGCCTTTCCAAGGTGAAAACGCGCGGGCCAGAGCCCGTTCCATATTCAACTTCGAATACTATTGGAGAGCTGCCGCCTCCCGGCCAGAGGCGTGACTTGGGGCGCGATAAAGATTCAGAGGAGATCGCCCAAACGCCTTGGACCACGGATGGGGCCCAAGGCAAGGCAACGGCTCGTCACCGCGGCCAGAGTCACCGCGGCGGCCGCCGGCGAATGGTGCCGGCATGGGCATTACTATAGCCGTTGTTGAGCGTTTTGCATCTTTTGGGGGACATCTTCCGGCAGGCTCGGGCATCGGTCAGCCCTTGCATCTCGCGGCCACTCGGACCGCTATTCTTCATGGGTGACCGAGTACCGTTTTTTTGTAATCGGTCACCCATTGATAACGAAGTCATGGCGCAGTTCCGTCGCAATCGGTCAGACATTGAAACTGGCGTCCGTTGTGGATTGGCACGCGAAGTAGGCGCCTCAGGCCCTGAGGCGCTCAAGCGTTGACTCCTCTATCGCTCAATTCTCAATCGCTGACCGAGTACCGTTTTTTTACCGCGTTAACCCGGCGCGTTGACGTAAAATGGTTTCCTTGTGATATATTATGCTTTTACTTATCAAGGAGGGGCTTGTATGCAGAAATCGCCATCGGGTTTTGCACCGTCGCGAGTACGAATGGACATGGAGGGGCTGCGGGAGGATTTTGTCTGGCATCTCCGGTACACCTTTGCGATCATCGAGCGTGATTTGACGGACCAGGATCGCTATCAGGCTTTTTCGCTGGCCATCCGGGATCGGATTGTGGAACGCTGGATCAGGACGCATGAAGCGTATGTCGACCGCAACGTGCGGCAGGTCTATTACCTGTCGATGGAATTTCTGATCGGCCGCTTGCTTTCGACGAACGTGCTCAATCTGCAGATGGAGGACATCTGCCGGAAGGCCCTCGATGGCAAGGAGATCGATTGGGACAAGATGCGCGGGCTGGAAGTCGACGCCGGCCTTGGCAATGGCGGCCTCGGCCGTCTGGCGGCCTGTTTTCTGGACTCGATGTCGACCCTCAACCTGCCTTGCACCGGCTATGGCCTGCGCTACGACTACGGGATTTTCCGGCAGAAGATCGTCAACGGCATGCAGGTTGAGGAGCCGGATGACTGGCGCCGCAACGGTTATCCATGGGAAATCAAGCGTCTGGAACAAAGCGTTTTTGTCCAGTTTGGCGGAGAAACGGTTTGCGTTGACATCAACGGCCGCAAGGTCTGGCGCTGGTCTCCGGCCGAGCGGGTGCAGGGCATCCCGTACGACATCCCGATCGTTGGCTACGGCGGCAAGACCGTCAACACCCTGCGCTTGTGGTCGGCCGCGTCCGATAACGAATTCGATTTTCAGGATTTCAACAAGGGGTCGTACGTCGAGGCGGTCGAGCATAAGGTCAATGCCGAGAATCTGACCAAGGTGCTGTATCCGAACGACAACATCGACCAGGGCAAGGAACTGCGGTTGCGGCAGCAGTACTTTTTTGTCGCTTGCGCGCTGCGTGACATTCTGCGTCGCTATCGCCTTCAGAACGGCGACTGGGAGCATCTGGGGGACAAGGTCTTCATCCAGTTGAACGACACGCACCCGACTCTGGCCATCCCGGAGCTGATGCGGATACTATTGGATGAAGAGGGTCTGCCCTGGGACAAGGCGCGCCAGGTGACGCAGTCCGTGTTCGGCTACACCAACCACACGGTGCTTCCGGAAGCACTGGAAAAATGGAGTTTGAGGCTGTTCGAGCGCCTGCTCCCGCGGCACATGCAGATCATCTACGAGATCAACGGCCGTTTTCTGCGCGACGTCAGTTCGCGCTACCCCGGCGACATCGACCGTCTGCGCCGGATGAGCATCATCGAGGAGGGGGAGAAGCGCCGCGTGCGCATGGCGCACCTGGCCCTGGTCGGGGCGACCAAGGTCAACGGCGTCGCCAAAATCCATTCCGACATTCTGCGCCGGGAGATCTTCCGCGATTTCGCCGAGATGTGGCCGGAGAAGTTTCTGAACATCACCAACGGCATTACGCAGCGGCGCTGGCTTCTGAACGCCAATCCGCG
>JAKLHU010000200.1 GCA_022709995.1 Verrucomicrobiota bacterium
TGCTCGCGCCGCTGGCCCAAGCCGGCGGCGGCTATGGCATCTGCCGGGGAACCGGCGCCGGTCACCCCTCGGCCGTGTTCGCCGACACCGCCGATCCCGATTACAGGAAGCTCCTGGCCCTGTGCGCCGCCGGCGACGGCAATGACTGGTTCGAGGCGACCTGCGACCTGAAGGCCGCCGATGGCACGCCCATTCCGTTTGAACTGGCCGTCGAGGCCATCGCCAACGGCGAGGAACATGTCCGACTGGCCTCGGGCGCCATCGTCAAGCTGCCCCCGGACGTCCTCGCCGTCCTCAACGTCCTCGCCGCCCGCGCCGAAAACCGCTCGAACAACCGCTATCAGTTCAGCCGCTGCCATGCGGTGGCCATGGTGGAGTCCATCGCACCGTACTGGTCGGGCGCCCGGCCAAGCTGGTATTCCCTGCGCGACCGGCTTCTGCATCCGGAAACCGAGCCGGAACGGCAGCTGCCAGACGGGCTCGGCCGCGTCATCCGCGACTACCAGCGCGAAGGCATCCGCTGGCTCGTCGTCCTGGAAACCTGCGGCTTCCACGGCATCCTGGCCGATGAAATGGGCCTGGGCAAAACCCTCCAGGCCCTGGCGGTGATCGCGTCCCGAAAGACGAACCGACTGACCAGCAAGCCGTCGATCATCATCTGCCCGACCAGCCTGCTCGAAAACTGGCGCCAAGAAGCGGAGCGCTTCACCCCCAGCCTGCGCGTCGCCGTCATTTCCGGCAGTGGAAGAACGCATGACTTCGCCGCCATTCCCGAGTTCGACCTGGTCATCACCTCGTACGCCCTGCTCCGCCGGGACAGCGTCGACTACGAAGACATCCATTTCGACTACGTCGTCCTGGACGAGGCGCAGCACATCAAAAACCCCCGCACCGCCAACGCCCAGGCCTGCAAAGAGCTGAAAGCCGACCACCGGCTCGTGCTCACCGGCACTCCCTTAGAGAACTCCCTTTCCGATATCTGGTCGCTGTTCGACTTTCTGCAGCCGGGCTACCTCGGCCCCCAGCGCGAATTCCGGCAGACGTACGAAAACAAGCGCGACCAAGCGCGCCGCCCGCAGCTGACGGCCCAGCTGGCCAACCTGATCCGGCCCTTTATCCTGCGCCGAACCAAGGCCGAAGTCTGCGCCGAACTGCCGCCCAAACTCGAACAGACCCTCTACTGCGAGCTGGGCGACGAGCAACGGCGACTGTATGACGCCATCCTCCTGGCCAGCCGCCACCTGCTCGAAAACGCCCGCCGCGGTCGCTGGCAGGAACACCGCATGGAAATACTCGCCATGCTCCTGCGCCTCCGCCAGGCCTGCTGCCACCCCGAACTGCTCCCCCTGGAACTGCGCGCCGACTATCCCGACCTCATGCCGTCCGTCAAACTCGATCTGGCCCGGGAAGTCATCCTGGAGGCCATCGACAGCGGCCACCGTATCCTCCTCTTCAGCCAGTTCACATCGGTGCTCGACCTCTTCCCGGAATGGATGAAAAAAGCCCGGATTCCCTTTGAACGCCTCGACGGCAGCACCCGCGACCGCCAGCGCCGGGTGGACAAATTCAACGGCGACAACTCAATCCCCGTCTTCCTCCTCAGCCTGAAGGCCGGCGGCGTCGGCCTCAACCTGACCGGCGCCGACACCGTCATCCACTATGACCAATGGTGGAATCCCATGGTCGAAGACCAGGCCACCGACCGGACCCACCGCATCGGCCAGACCAGAACCGTCACCGCCATCAAACTCGTCACCAGAAACACCATCGAGGAAAAAATCATCCGCCTCCAGGACGCCAAGCGCGACCTCTTCAACTCCCTCTTGGCCGAATCACCCGCCAGCCTCAACGACATCTCCCTCGAAGACGTCGAATTCCTTCTTTCCACCAATACCTAACCTCACCTCTTTCCCGGCTCGTTTCAAGCCACCAGCACCACGAACACGAACACGAACAGGAACAGGAGCAAGCCCATGTCATCCCACCCGGAGATCAACGCCCGCCACGGCGTCATCTGCGCCCTGCCCTCTGAACGCTTCGGCTATTTTGGCTAGCCCAGCGTCGCCCGCCAGCAGGACGGAACGCTGGTCGCCGCGGCCTCCGGCCGGCGCTTCCAACACGTCTGCCCCTGGGGCAAAAGCGTCCTCTGCACCAGCCGCGACAGCGGCCTGACCTGGTCCGGACCGACCGTCGTCAACAACACGCCCCTGGACGACCGCGACGCCGGCATCATCAGCCTGGGCGGACAACGCCTGGCCCTGACCTGGTTCACCTCCGACACCACCGCGTATCGCGCCGGCCTGCGCAAATCCTGGGGCGCGGACGACATGCGCGTGGCCGATGCCATCATGGACTCCTGGACCGTGCCTATGCGCCAGAAATGGATCGGCTCCTGGATCAGAATCAGCGAAGACGGCGAATACTGGGGCGACTTCCTCCGCGCCCCCGTCAACACGCCGCACGGCTTCATCGTCCGGGCGGACGGCTCCTGGCTGTACCTGGGCAAGCGCTGGGATCTGAATGACGATGGCACCATGCATGTCCATGGCTCGCCGATCCAAGCCGCCCGCTCCACGGACGAGGGCAAATCCTGGACGCTCCTGGGGCTGGTCCCGCTCGCCCAGGGGCTCAGCAACGACGACACCCATGAACCACACGTGGTCGAGCTGGCGGACGGGACCCTGCTCGGCTTCCTCCGCCACCACAAGCCGTTCCAAATTCTCACCACGAAGTCGACGGACGGCGGCCTGACCTGGTCGCCGGCCCAGCCCAACAACATCCTCGGCTCGCCGCCGCATGCTCTCCGGCACTCGTCTGGCGCCATTGTCTGCGTCTACGGCTACCGCCTGCCGCCGTATGGCCAACGGGCCATGATCAGCCACGATGACGGCATGACCTGGCAGACCGACCTCGTTCTGCGCGACGACGGCCCCGACAGCGACCTCGGCTATCCGGCTTCGGTCGAGCTGCCCGGCGGCGACCTCCTGACCGTCTACTACCAGAAGCTCAACCGCGGCGACACGAAGTGCTCCCTGCTCACCACCCGCTGGCAGCTGCCGGCCTGAATCAGCCGGTCCGACGACTGCCCGCCGCCCGTGCCTTCCACCCTCCAACCCCACGGACATCATGCCCATTCCAGGACAAATCATCACCGCCACCGTCACGGACCTCGCCTTCGGCGGCGACGGCATCGCCCGGCTCGACGACGGCGCCGTCGCCTTCATTCCCTTCACGGCGGTTGGCGACGTCGCGGAGGTCGAAGTCACCGAGCAGCGCAAAAGCTTCTGCCGGGCGGAACTGCGCCGCCTCGTCACGCCCGGGCCGGGGCGGACCACGCCGTCCTGCCGCTATTACGGCACCTGCGGCGGCTGCGTCTATCAGCATCTTGACTACCAGACCGAATGCGCCGCCAAACAAAAGCAGCTGCTTGACCTGATGGCCCGCCTCGGCAAAATGGCGTCGTTTCCGGCGCCGTCCCCGGCCGTGCCGTCGCCGGCCGAATACGCCTACCGCAACAAACTCCGGCTGGAGCCGGCCGCCCCGATTCGCGACGACCAGGGCATCCGGCTCGGCTACGGCTATTGCCAGCGCGACAACAAGACGTTCTTTCTGGTCCGCAGCTGCCCGCTGGCCATGCCCTGCCTCAACGACCTTCTGCCCAAGGCCACTCGCAGCGCTTGGGCGAGCCAGAACGCAAAACGGCAAAAACCGTCCCCCCTCACCCTGCGGGTCCCGGCCAACGGCGAGCCGACCTTCTATTTCGGCCACGCCTCGCCCAAAATCCCCTGGCTGCACGAAACGCTCCTGGGCGAGGACGTCAGCGTCCCGCTCGACAGTTTCTGGCAGGTCAATCCCCCGGTCGCCGACCAGGTGATCGGCACGGTCGCCAGCTGGTTCCGGCAAACCGGCGCCCGCGCCTTGATTGACGCCTATGGCGGCATCGGCACCTTTTCCCTGGCCATCGGCAAAGACGCCCAATTCCGCGTCGTGATTGAAAACGACCGGCTCGCGATCGCCGCCGCCGAATACAACCACGCCCAAAGAGACCTGAAAGCGCAAATCATCTCCGGCAACACAGAAGCCGTCCTGCCCAAAATCCTCACCAAAATCAGTCCGGCGGAAACGACGCTTATTTTAGATCCGCCGCGAACTGGCTGCCTGCCCAAAGTCATCACCGCCATCCGCAACACCCGGCCGGCGCACGTGGTCTATGTCTCCTGCAATCCCGCCACCCTGGCCCGGGACCTCCATGCCATCTGCCAGAATGACCTCTATCGCCCCATCCAATCCGCCTGGTTTGACATGTTCCCCAAAACGCCGCATTTCGAAACGGCCGTCCTCCTGCAGAAGGAACCAACACCATGATGCAACCGTCGATGTGGTCCAGCTACCTGATTCAGATGTATCCGCTGGAAATGGCCAGAACCCTCGCCCGGCATGGCTGGAAAACCTGCGAACTGAGCGACGAACACGGCCATGACCTGCTCAAAATGGGCCCGCCCGCCAACATCGGCGCCGCCTTCCGGACCTTGGCCGCCGACCTCGGAATCACCTTCCCGCAAGGGCATTTCTACTTGTGCAACAAAGGCTTCCGCCCCGAAGACCGGGATGGCCGCCAGGGCGCCGACATCGCCCCCCGCGACGACCGCGATTTCAAAATCGCCATGGATGACATGAAACGCTGGGTCGAACTGTTCGCGGCCCTTGGCGTCAAGGCCGGCGTCCTCCACTGCGGCGGCCAGACGATGCTGAAGGAAAACACACCGTTTCCACAGGTCTTCGAGCGCCGTTGCCAAGCCGTCGCCGCCGTCGCCGACTTCGCCGCCGGGACCGACGTCACCATCTGCCTGGAAAATCTCACGGCAACCGGCACCCGGACTTGCAGCGACCTTCTCCAGCTCATCGCCGCCGTCAACCGGCCCAATGTCGCCATCTGCCTGGACACCGGCCACG
>JAKLHU010000201.1 GCA_022709995.1 Verrucomicrobiota bacterium
TTTGCCGACGGGGCGCGCGGCCGTCGGCTGCGGTCAGGGCAGGAGGTAGATGCCGGGTTTGTCGAACCAGGCGGTCTGATTTGGCGCCAGGTTGGTCCCCATGAGCAGGATGAGCGAATCGGCTTCTGGCGGCACGTCGACAACGCCGATGGCTCGCCGCCACTGGCTCGGGTCCTGGCTTTTGTCATAGGTGACTATGATGTCCTTGTTAGGGACGACCCATTTGCCTTCCTTCTGCCAGCGGGCGCGCAGGGATGGGCTGCCTTCGCCGGCGGCATAGCCCTCGATGATGTAGGTATTGCCCGGGGCCGCCGGGATGCGGACGATGAAGCAGCCGTTGTTGACGCCGGTGGCGCGGGCTGAATAGTTGTCGCCGAGGCCTTTGCTGGTGTCGAGCCCGAAGCTTCCCTGTTTTTCGTCATAGCGCCAGAAGCTCCAGCCTTCCGGCAGGTTGCCGGCTGTCCAGTCGGCGGCGGCATCTTTCAATTCGCCTTTTTTAAGCGGCGAGCAGTCCGGGTTGGCGACCAGATTGGCGATCGTGCCCTGGGCGACGCCTTCGTCCAGAATCTTGCGGCCGACCCCGTCCGGGTCGGCGAGCAGGGCCAGGGCGCGTTCAAAGCCCGGCAGCTGTTCTTCCCAGGTCGCCGCGTCGCGGTCTTTGAGTTTCCAGTCCCATTTGATCCAGCGGTATTTTTCGCCGTAGATCCAGCAGTATTGGTCGGAGGCTTGGCGGGCCTGGCGGAAATTGGCGCGCAGGTGATTCAGGCGGGAGCCGTTGAGGGGGCCGAAATACCAGAATGACTTGTCGTCATTGGTGTACATGTCCAGGTACAAGCCGAAGCCGGCCTGGACCTGGTTGCGGTATTTGGCGCGGTTTTCCGGGGCGACCAGCATGGGCGCGCACTTGGCGATTTCCCAGGCGCTCAGGTAGAAGTCCTGGTCGGCGGCTTTAAATTGGTAGCCATGTTCGGTGGCGTCGACCATGGTGGCGCCGGGCGGGATGGCATCGAGGAAGCCGTTGAGGAAGTGGGGCCAGAGGATATCGCGGGTATGGGCGTAATCGGCGAGGTCGACCTTGGTCTGATACAGGGTCCGGTTCATGGAGAAGAGCCAGAACGACAGCAGGGTGAGGTCGGGGAATTCGGTGGCCATGGCCTGCATCACCTGGGCGCCGCGGCGGCGGGCCAGGGCGGACGTCTCCAGATAGGGGCCGTCTTCGGGCAGGAGGGTGTATTGCTGCGAGCGGGGGTAGTCTTCCGGGTCCATCAGCAGGCCCTTGGCGCCGCCGGCGCGGGCGATCCAGGCGGCGATGGCCAGGTTGTGGGCCGCATTGGCCCAGGCCGCGTCGTCGTTCCAGGCCAGGCGTCGCCGCGGCGCCCAGTACGTGCAGATCAGGTTGTGCTTGAATTTCCCCGCGGACATCTGCTTGACCCGGCCGATTTCCTCCTCGAACCAGCTGCGTTCCCAGGGCGGCTCGGTCATCGCGGCCCGCAGGTTGATCTGCTTGCCCTCGGCGTTGTTGGCATAGATGCTGATGCCGATGCCGTCGAGCGGGAGCTTTTCGAGCGCGGCTTGGTTTCGCACCAGGTCCTGGGTGTTGACCCACAGCAGGTCCCAGCTATGGCCGATAAAGCGCTTTTGGCCCAGATCGTCGGCTTGAGCAGCCGTCAGCGCCAGCAGCAGCGCCAGGATAAGCGAACAACGCATGGTCATCTCCTTGTGTTTGGTGTTTGCCGATACCAGCGCGGTATTCCGGCGAAGGTTACCTATACCGTAAGGCCTGATTTCGTCAGCGTCAACCGGCGGCTTGACGATAAAATGGCGGATTGCCGTCGGCGCCTTTGCCGTCGGCGCCTTTGCCGTCGGCGCCTTTGCCGTCGGCGCCGCCGGCCGGCCTCGGCCCGTGTGGGTGGCGCCTCGCGTCGGTGCTATTTGCCCATCAGGTGGAGGAGGGCCTGGAGGATGGTGGCCGGATGCGGCGGGCAGCCGGGGATGTAGAGGTCCGGCTTGAGGATGTCTTCCAGTCCGCCGAGGCATTCGCTGCTGTCGTGGTAGATGCCGCCGGAAATGGCGCAGGCGCCGCAGGCGATGACCCATTTGGGGCGCGGCATGGCGGCGTACGTTTTTTGCAGGCCAATCAGCATGTTGCGGGTGACGGGGCCGGTCACCAGCAGGCAGTCGGCATGACGCGGCGAGGCGGCGACGGCGATGCCGAAGCGCGACAAGTCCCAGGCCAGGGTGTTGAGGACGTTGAAGTCCAGTTCGCAGGCCGCGCAGCCGCCGGCGGAGACTTGCCGGATGGTCAGGGACCGGCCGCAGATTTTCTGCAGTTCCGGCGGCGGCTGGCCGTGTTGCCGCGGGTCAATCAGCCCTTGCCGGCAGAACGCCGCCAGGCGGAAGTCGGCCGGGTCGAAAGAAATGGCGCCGGCCGGGCAGGCCGTGACGCATTCGCCGCAGAACAGGCAGCGGCCCGTGTCGATGGCCAGGGCCTTGCCGTCGGGCTGGCCGTTGGCGTTGTCGTTATTGCCGGGGGCCGGGAGGATGGCTTTGGTCGGGCAGGCTTGCTGGCAGAGATCGCAGTTGGCGTGGCACTTGGCCTGGTCGATGGCTGGCCGGCCCTGGAAACGGTCGGGGAGAGTCGGCGGCGCGGGGGGGAAGGCGGCGGTCCGGTAGCCCTGTTGCAGGCGTGCTTTGAAGACGTTCAGCATAGGATGACCTGGAGGAGTTATGGTTGACGGCCTGGCCTGTTACAGGTCATGGCCGCAGTAGGACAGATTGAAGCTCTTGTTGCAGATGGGGAAGTGCGAAATCTGCTCGCCGCGCAGCGCGAGGGCCAGGCCGAACCAGTTGTGGAAAGACGGATCGACGATCTTGTAGCGCCGGAAGGCGCCCCGGGCGTCCGTGACGGCGACGTGGCACATTTCGCCGCGCCAGGCTTCGACCAGGGACACGGCGATGGAGTCGGGCGCCAGGGCCGGCAGGGTTGCCGTCGTGGTGGCGTTTTCCTGCCGCCAGTGGGTCAGCTGGTCTTTCAGCCAGACGGTCGAGGCGGTGATTTCGCGGCGTCGGATCAGGGCTCGGGCGAGGACGTCGCCGCCGCTGGCCTCGGCGCGGGCCGGGGCGGTTTTGGCATAGCAGCCGGCGGGATGCGAGAAGCGGATGTCGCGGTCGAGCCCGGCGGCTCGGGCGGCCGGGCCGACCAGGCCGATGTCGTGCGCGGCCGCCTTCGACACGGCGCCGGTGTTTTCGAATCGGTCCAGGACGGTCGGCGCCTCGAACATCAGGTCGAGGGCGTTGTCGACATCCTTGGTGACGCGTTCCAGCCACCGGAGGATTTTTTCCGCCTTGGCGGGGGTGAGGGCGAAGCGCACGCCGCCGGGGCGGACGAGGTTGCGCCCGAAGCGGTTGCCGCAGATTTCGGCGGTCATGTTGAGGAATTCGCCGCGCAGGCGTCCGCAGAAGGAGGCCGTAGTCAGGAAGGCCACGTCGCCGGCGAGGGCGCCCAGGTCGCCGACGTGGTTGGCCAGGCGTTCCAGTTCGGCGGCGATGCCGCGCAGGAGCAACGCGTTTGGTTCCGGTCGCAGAGCCGGGGCGAGGCTTTCGCAGAGCTGGGCATAGGCGGTGGTGGACGCGATGGTGGCGTCGCCGGAGGCGGTCGCGAGCAGGGGCAGGGTCCGGCGGTCCGGGCCGCCGAGGAGCATTTTTTCGATGCCGCGGTGTTGGTAGCCGAGGGAGATTTCGAGGGAGAAGACGTCTTCGCCCAGGCATTGGAAGCGGAAATGGCCGGGTTCGATGACGCCGGCGTGGACGGGGCCGACGGCGACTTCGTGGGTGGCTTCGCCGGCCAGGGTGAAATAGCCGGTTTCGCCGGCGGTGATGGCTCGGGGGTGAGCCGTTGGGTCGGCGGCGCCATCCGGCATCGGCGGCTGGAAGCGGATTGGCTTGAGCCAGGGGTGGCCGGTGATGACGAGGCCGTACTGTTCGGCCAGTTCGCGTTCAAACCAGGCGAGGGTCGGGCATGCCGGGGTCAGCGAGGCGAACGCGTCCTGGACGGTGGTCCGGGCGAGGTCGCAGGTGTGGTCGTCGTCATGGGCGAGGACGGCGATCAGCTCCAAGCTCCGGCCCGGGCCGGCGGCGGCGACGGCGGGCAGGGCGAAGAACGCGCTCACGCGTCGTTGCCGCCGGTTGACCAGGTCCAGGACGGTCTCCCGGAAGGCGTTGACGGGCAGGATCGGCACGTGCGGCAGGGGGGCGGCGGCGCCGTTGGCGATGGTCAGGAAGGTGTCGGTCATAGTCACAGCAGGTCTTTCATCCAGAGTATGGCGATGAATCCGAGGACGAGGATGGTGCAGGCGGCGGCGCCGGGGACGACGGTCAGCTCCTCGGCGGCGGCCTGGGCCGGCTGGCGGTCCGCGTTGACGGGCAGGGGCGTTCCCATGGTCATGCCGAGGAAGGCGGTGGCCATCCCGGCGAAGATGATGAACAGGAGGGCGAGGATGAGGGCGGCGAGAAGAGGCGGCAGGCTGGCGACCAGGAGGTATTCGGTCACGAACAGGGGCGACGGCGGGGTGCCGCAGATGGCGAACAGACCGAACAGCCAGAGGAAGGCGGTGCGCGGCATGCTGGTGAACAGGGCCGTCACGTTCTTGATGGCGCGGGTGTTGAAGCCGACGAGGATGTTGCCGGCCAGGAGGAAGAGCATCATTTTGGTGATGGAGTGGGCGATGACATGGGTGGTCAGGGCGGTGTGGCAGTAGCAGAGCAGCAGCGCGCACAGACCCATGTGCTCAATACTGGAATAGGCAAGCATGCGCTTGAAGTCCTTCTGGCGGATGATGAGGAGGGCGGCGACCAGGACGGACAGCGTCCCGAGCACGGTCAGGAGCGTCCGGCAGAAGGGGAGGACGGCTTCCGGCGCCAGGCGGAGGACGCGGATGATGGCGAGCAGG
>JAKLHU010000202.1 GCA_022709995.1 Verrucomicrobiota bacterium
TTCCCAACTCGACGACGTCGGCCGGGCCCAGGCCGCAGCCGTCGCCCGCCGCCTGCAAACATGCCATTTTGACGCGGTCTACGCCAGCGACCTCGACCGCACGGTGGACACGGCCCGCGCCATCGTCGGCGACCGGCCGATGACGCTGCTCCCGGCCCTGCGCGAATGGCATCTCGGCGCCTGGCAAAACCAACTCGCCGACGACATCAAACGACTTTTCCCGGAACAATACGCCACCTACGCCAACGGCGCACCAGACTTCGCCTTCCCCGGCGGCGAATCCCATGAACAGCTTTCGACGCGAGTCGCGGCCTGCTTTGACGAGCTGGCCAGCCGGCATCTCGGCCAATCGGTCCTCGTCGTGGCGCACGGCGGCACTCTCCGAGCTTTGCTCTACCATGCCTTCGGCGTCCGCCGGCTGCCCTGCAGTCCATTGTCGCACAACACCTCCGTCAGCCGTTTCCTGTATCACCAGAACCGCGGCTGGCAGCTCGAACTCTGGAATGACACCTCGCACCTCGAAACGTGCCCAGACCAGCCTTGAACCTCCCCGCGCCAGCTTTCTTTGGACTTTGCCATGAGACTGGCCAAAGTCCATTTGCATATTTCGCGGCCAAGATAAAATTAATGGCGGCGGCTCGGCCGTGGCAGACCGCAACCGATTGACCGCCCTCAACCCGGCCTGGAGACTATTCATCGTCTTCCCCTCCCCGCCTCACGCCGCCTCCCCGGCGACTGTCCCGGCCCCGACACCTTAATAGATATTAGCATTCGGGATGCCATTCGACCCGCGCTCCCGCTCGCCCCTAATCCCGTCTCGCCGACTGCCTTTGCCAACGCCATTCGCCAGAAAAACACCCGCCGCCATGACTGATTTCCCCCAGGACAAGGACGCTTTGCCGCTGGTCAATGACCAGGCGGAAGACTTTGTCCTGCCCGTCCTCCACTCGGTGCGCGGCGAAATCCTCCGCCTCGTCTACAGCAATCCGGACAACCAGTACGCCGTCGTCCGCCTGCGGACCGGCGACTTGCTGGACGTCACCCTGGTCGGCGTCATGCCCGGCGTCATGGAAGGACAGGACATCGAAGCCCAGGGACACTGGGAAAACCACAAGGACCATGGCCGGCAATTCCGGGTGGTGACTTTCCACGCCGTCCTGCCCACCACCGAAGACGGCATCCGCCGCTACTTGGCTTCCGGCATCCTGCCCGGCATCGGAGACGTCTACGCCGATAAAATCGTCAAAAAATTCGGCGCCGACGCCATCCGGATCCTGGACACCTGCTCCGACCGCCTGCGCGAAATCCCCGGCATCGGCAAAAAACGCATCGCGGAAATCCGCGGCGCCTGGCAGAAGACCCACGCCGAACGGGAAACGCTGATTTTTCTGCAGGGACTGGGCCTGAGTCCCGGGCTGTGCTCGAGAATCATCGCCAAATACGCCGCCGGGGCCGCGGAAACCGTGCGCCGCAACCCGTATCGGCTGGCGGCGGAACTGGACGGCATCGGCTTCCTCAGCGCCGACCGCATTGCCGCCAGTCTCGGCATTGCCCCCGACAGCCCCCTGCGACTGTGCGCCGGCATGATCTACGCCCTGGATGACTTCACCCAGCAAGGGCATACCTGCTGCCCCCGGCCAGCTCTGCTCGAAGCGGCGGAAAAACTCCTCCATGTCCCTCCGGAAGCCTTGGAAAAAGGCCTGGAAGTCGCCATCGCCGAAAATAAAATCGTGCCTGAACCGGTGCTGGCGCCGGAGCCGACGGTCATGCTCTATCCGAGACGGCTCCGTCTGGCCGAAATGGACCTGGCTGGCCAGATCAACGTCCTCCTCCAACATCCGTCACCAGCCTGGCCAATGCCATACACCAGCCTCGGCAATCTCTATTTCCGCCTCAACGCCGCCCAGCGGCAGGCCGTCGAACTGGCTTTTTCACACCCCTTCAGCATCGTCACCGGCGGTCCCGGCGTCGGCAAAACCACTGTCGTCAGCCAGATGGTCGCGGCCGCCATCGCCCTGAAAAAGAAAATCCTGCTGGCGGCGCCGACCGGCCGGGCCGCCAAACGCCTGACCGAAGCGACGAAAATGGAAGCGGCGACCATCCACCGGCTGTTGAAATGGAACGTCACCGCCAGGGCCTTTGACCACGACCGCGACCACCCGCTGCGCGCCGACTTGCTGGTCATTGACGAGGTCTCCATGCTGGACACACAGCTGGGCGCCAGCCTGTTCCAAGCCATCGAGCCCGGCACCCACGTCGTCCTGGTGGGCGACAAGGACCAGCTGCCGTCGGTCGGCCCGGGCGCCGTGCTGCACGACCTGATCGCCTGCCAACGCATCCCGGTGACGCATCTGACCGAAATCTACCGCCAGGCCGACGGCAGCCGCATCATCACCAATGCCCATGCCGTCAACCAGGGCCGGATGCCGGACCTCCGGCCCGCAACCACGGCCGGCAAAACGGACTTCTACTGGGTCGAACTCGACGATCCGGCCCGCGCGGCCGACATGATCGCCCGGCTGATCGCCGACCGCATCCCCAACGTCTACGGCTTCAACCCGATCACCGAAGTGCAAGTCCTCTCCCCCATGCGCAAAGGCGAATGCGGCACCATCGCCCTCAACGCCAAACTGCAGGAAATGCTCAACCCGGACCACCCGGCCAAAGAGTCCTTCGCGCTGGGTTCCAGACTGTTCCGGACCGGCGACAAGGTCATGCAGACGGCCAACAACTACGACAAGGGCGTCTTCAACGGCGAATTGGGCCAGGTCCTCCTCGTTGACAACGAAACCAGAAAATTCACGGTCCAGTTCGACGTGGGTGTAGTCTCGTATGAACAGCATGAAGCCGACCAGCTGCTGCTCGCCTACGCCGTCACCGTCCACAAATCCCAGGGCAGCGAATTCGCCGCCGTCATCATCCCGGTTCTGACCCAGCATTTCGTCATGCTGCAACGCAATCTCCTGTACACGGGAATGACCCGGGCCAAGCAGCTGCTGATCCTCGTCGGGTCGCGCCGGGCCCTGGGCATCGCGGTCCGCAACAACACCCCCATGCAGCGCCAGACCAGGCTGACGCAGCGCCTGGCCGGACCGGCCCCGGCACCGTCGCCATGAACCAGCCGGCAGCGGCCTGCCTCCCAGCCGCCCTTTCCCGGACCGGCTCCCCCACCACACGCTTTTTCCTGCCGCCACCGGCTCCGACCAGCAACCCATCCACGAGGAGAAACGCATGTCACGTCCCTGCATGATTGCCAGCCTCAGCGGTTCACGCACCATCCAGCATGATCTCACCCAGCCTTTCCAAAAAGGCGTCGAGAAGATGATCGCCTTCTGGGAGAGCCAGCTGGCGCCGGTCCTGCCCGACCATCCCGATTTGATCGTCATCCCCGAGGCCAGCGACCGTTTTCTGAACATCCCGGGACCGCAGCGCCGGGAGTACTACCAGACCCGCAAAAACCAGGTCCGCGACTTCTGGTCGAAGGTGGCCCGCGAGAACCACTGCCTGGTGGCTTATTCCGCCTGCCGGGAATTGCCCGACGGAACGTGGCGCAACTCCACCCAGATCATCGACCGCCAAGGCGACGTCGTCGGCGCCTACAACAAAAACCACCTGGTCGTCGAGGAAAACACCGTCTATGGCATCCTGGGCGGCAAGGACGCCCCACTGATCAAAACGGACATCGGGACGATCGGCTGCGCCATCTGCTTCGACCTCAATTTCGAGCCGATCCGGAAGAAGTACGAGGAAAACCGCCCTGACCTGCTGGCCTTCTGCTCCATGTATCACGGCGGCATAATGCAGAACTACTGGGCCTATGCCTGCCAGACCTATTTTGTCGGCGCCGTCAGCGGCGACCAGTGCACGGTCATCAATCCGCTCGGCGAACTGGCCGCCGCCAGTACCAACTACACGCCGTACGTGTGCGCCGAAATCAACCTCGACTGCCGCGTTGTGCACCTGGATTACAACGGCAAAAAGCTCCGCGACCTGAAAAACAAATACCAGCGTCAGGTCGCCATCACCGAACCTGGCCATCTCGGCTGCGTCCTGATCACCTCCTGGCATGAGGAAAAATCGATCACCGACATGATCCGCGAATTCGAGATCGAGACCTGGGATGACTACAAAAAACGCGCCCTGGCCCACCAGGCGACCTGCCGCGAGCCGTGAGACGGAAACGCCGCACCCTTCCAGCCCCCCGAAAAAATGATAGACAAACTCAAGGCGGCGAGGTCCTCCGACCGCGCCGCCTTGAGCTGTGTTCCAGCGACCCCTCCGGGGCCTTTGCCGCTCCGCGGCTGCCGTCCTTACACGTTCCGCCTCATCCAAGGCGGTGTTGCCCCTCCGGGGCCTTTGCCGCTCCGCGGCTGCCGTCCTGTCACGTTCCGCCTCATCCAAGGCGGTGTTGCCCCTCCGGGGCCTTTGCCGCTCGGGGCTGGGGTTCTACCGCCAGCCTCCAGTTAATGGCTCGGGTCTTGTTTGTTCTCAGTTCCGCCGCCGGCCGTTTGCGGCCGGCATTCACTCCGTCACAACCGCCTTGATGACTTTTCCAGCCTTGGCATCAGCCATGGCCTGGTTAATGCCCTCGACACGGTATTTGGAGACCATTTTGGCAAACAGCGGCTGCCATTCCGGGTGACGCGCCAAAAATTCCAGGTAAGCCAGAATATCGGCCATCGTATATTGGCCGCTGCCAATGATCTGCAGTGCCTGGAACGTGATCAGCTGCGGCTCAATCGCCACAGTGCCGCGGTTCGAATACTGTCCTGGCACGAAGTAGCGGCCACGCTTGCGCAAGAGCTGGAGCCCCAGCGGAAAGGCGTCCGGCGCGCCGCTGGTCTCAATCACCACATCCGCGCCGTCGGCGTCCGTAAGCCGGCCCAACTCGCGCTTGATGTCGGCGGCCTTGGCCTGCCGATAGTCCAGGAACAGGACCGG
>JAKLHU010000203.1 GCA_022709995.1 Verrucomicrobiota bacterium
ATCGCGATGATGGCAATGACAACCAGAAGCTCAATCAAGGTAAATCGTGCAATCTTTCTCACGGGAACCCTTTCTTTGTTCTTGTTCAATCACGTTTGCTTTGAGCACTTCTATTGCAAATGCAAATAGACATAACACTACCCATGCCGTCCAGGACTGCCCGCCTGTTCCTCCGGCATCGTCCAATGCCCGCGCCATCTCGGCCGGCGTGCTTCTCTCTCCCGCCGCCAGACGCCCGCCCGGCGGCTCCAACGGCCTTGGCGGTATCGGACCAAAAACAAAAAAAGAGCCTCGCTGCCCGGCGCAGGAACGACTCGCCGGGACAGCCAAGCCCACAGCATCGGGGCCTGCGGCAGGCCCCGACCACTCCCTCTGCATTTCGAAAGGCAATACCCAAAAAGACCAGCGCCACTCACCGCCAGTCAGGGGCGCACCCCTGAACCACGCGGGCCCTCGGCATCAATGCGACACCTTGGTGAAGGTCTTGCTGAACAGGTACACGGTCGGCGGCGTGACCCCGGCGACCTTGTACTCCTGCTTGTAGTAGTCGGCGAATTTGGCGGTGCTGTTGATGGCCTCGGCATGGCCGTCGACAAAGGAGAAGTTCGAGCTGTCGCCATGCGCGCCAATCCAGAACATGCGGTCGCCGGTGGAGGTGATCGCCGGCGGCGCCCACTGGAAGCCGTTGGCCTCGGTCAGGGAGGAATGGCTGGCAGCAATGCCATAGGAGTCGCCCAGCCACGGGAAGGAGGACGGCTCCTTGACCTTGTGCAGAAACACATAACCGTCAAAGTACGCATAGGTGCTCCAGGTCGTGGGGACGCTGACATTGTAACCGGCCGGCACATAGGTGCGCCGGCAGCCGTACGTCTGGTATGTGGTCCGGTATTTGAACGGCATCCGGCCCGGGCAGACGACTTCGTTCGGCGTCGAGCTCGACAGATAGCTGGTGTCGGCGTTGTAGTATTTGCACAGGCTTCCCGCCCAGTCCGAAGACCAGTTGGTGTCCGTGATCACGGTGTCATTGTAGTCATGACGGTACAGCATGATGCCCATCATCGTCTGCTTCAAATTGTTGACGCAACTGATCGAGCGCGCCTTCTCCCGCGCCTTGCTCAAAGCCGGCAGCAACATCGCCGCCAAAATCGCGATGATGGCAATGACCACCAAAAGCTCAATCAAGGTGAAACTGATAACCTTGCGCATGATGTCATCCCCCCGTTTGCTCTCGTTATTGGGAATCCGGCCCAAGCCGGCTGGCAATCACTTCTTAATTTTACCACGCGGTGACCTGAATTTCAAGGCGGCTGGCCAGCTTTTCCCCCAAAAAGACCCCTCCGCCCCCTCGTTGCGGCGGAAAAGCACAAAATTCCGCCGGCAACCAATTTTTTGAGGGGAGATTGTTTGCAAATCCGTGGTCTCGCGCTAAAGTATTGTCCAGTCAAACAGGGATGACCTGCTTGCTTCTGGTAGGGTACCGAAGTGGCCAAACGGGGCAGACTGTAAATCTGCTAGCTATGCTTTCCTTGGTTCGAATCCAAGCCCTACCACCAGACTCATAATCAAGGACTTACGGCTAAAAACCGTAAGTCTTTTTTTGTGGCCGTATCGTCCTGTAGCGTCCTGAAACATGGTGCTTTGACCGGGTAACCGGATCAAAACCGGATCAGCGTTATTGTCAAATTCCAGTCCCGCGTCGTCGATCGGCCGGCATGGTTGCCGGCGCCGGCGACGGCGACGACAAACACGGCCGCCAACCAGGACAGCGCGTGAACGGCCCCGGCAGGACGGTGCCGCTCCGCGGCCGCCAGTGAATAATCGGACGACAAAAAAAGTGGCGGATTACCACCTTGGACGGCAAACTGCAACCAACTGCCTTGCCGGTTTACAGTTATGATATTATATTATAAAACTTTCCAGCTTGTGATTTTCCAGCATTGGCATGATTTGCCAACCGCGAAGCGGCCTTTCCCGGCAGATGTTGTCTTTGTTTGCCAGCTTGATTTCCACTTTGAGCGAATGATAGTGAAAATTATCTGAACCTTTTCTCACCCTAACCACCCTCTTCCGACGCCGCCCCCCCTCGGCGGAGGGAAGACAGCGCGGCCCTCGGCCAACAACCAGGAAAGGCCCCAGCATGACGAAAATCGCTTTCATGGGTGCAGGCAGCACCGTTTTTGCCAAGAACGTCCTTGGCGACTGCTTGCTGACGGATTGTCTGCGCGACGCCCAATACGCCCTGTATGACATTGACCACGAGCGCCTGAAGGAATCCGGCATGATGCTGGAAAACCTGAACGCCAACCTCAACAACAACCGCGCCGAAATCGCGACCTACCTCGGTGTCAAGAACCGCCGCGCAGCCCTGCGGAACGCGGATTTTGTCATCAACGCCATCCAGGTCGGCGGCTACGAGCCGTCCACGATCATTGACTTTGAGATTCCCAAGAAATACGGCTTGCAGCAGACGATTGGGGACACCCTCGGCATCGGCGGCATCTTCCGCGCCTTGCGCACCATCCCGGTCCTGGAGGGCTTTGCCCGCGACGTGCAGGCCGTGTGCCCGAACGCCTGGTTCCTCAACTACACCAATCCGATGTCGATTCTGACCGGCTATCTGCTGCGGAAATTCGACCTCCAGGCCGTCGGTCTCTGCCATTCCGTGCAAGTCTGCGCCGAGCATCTTCTGCGGTCGCTGGACATGTGGGAGAAATACGAGCCGGTCACTTGGCGGATTGCCGGCATCAACCACATGGCGTGGCTCCTCGAAATCAGCAAGAGCGGCAAGGACCTGTATCCGGAAATCCGCAAGGCCGCGGACAAGAAGAACCGCGCCGCCCGGAAAAACGAAGGCGAGAAGCACAACGACATGGTACGCTTCGAAATCCTCAAGAATTTCGGCTACTACAACACGGAGTCCTCCGAACATACGGCCGAGTACCATCCCTACTTCATCAAACGCCTGCATCCCGAGCTGGTGGAGGAATTCAACATCCCCCTGGACGAATACCCGCGCCGCTGCCAGGCGCAGATCGACAACTGGCGGGACCAGCGCGACGCCTTGGTCCACAACAAAAAGCTGACCCACACCAGGACGCATGAATACGGCTCGCGCATCCTGGAGGCGATGATCACCGACAATCCCATCGAGATCGGCGGCAACATCCTCAACCACGGCCTCATCGACAATTTGCCGGCGGACGCCGTCGTCGAAGTGCCGTGCCTGGTCAACCGCAACGGCGTCCAAGGCTGCCGGGTCGGGGCGCTGCCGATTCAGTGCGCCGCCCTCAACATGACCCACATCAACGTGCATCAGCTCACGATTGAAGCCGCCGCCACCCATTCCCGCAGCCTGGTCTACCAAGCCGCCATGCTCGACCCACTCACCCGCTCGGAGCTGTCGCTGGACGACATCCGCTCCCTGTGCGACGACCTGATCGAGGCCCACACCCGCGAGAACATGCTCCCGGAATACGCGTAGGCAAACGTCCGACGGGCGACCTGCCTTGCCAAACCGCGCCGGCCTTCCGCCGGTCAGGCCGCTCGCCTCCGCCAGTGACCCGGGCCATTCCGGCAAGGCGTTGGCCGGCCGAGCAGGCCAAGCCGATCTATTCTGGTGCTCACCATCCCAGGAAAAAGCCGGCACCTACGGGCTGGAGAGTCCGTGCCATCTCTGCCGGTGGTGACTTTTCCGCCTTGACCGGCGACATCGTGGCGGGGTGGCCTGCCGCGGGCCGATCCCGTTCATTGCTGAGGGCTGGCGCCCAAGGCGTCGGCGGTGGTCTTGAAATGCAGCTTGGCGACTTTTCCCAGCGCATCCCGGCCGCCCCCGGCGGCGATGTGACGGGCGCAGACGGGCACGGCGGGCCCGGCGCCTTTCGGCAACGCCAGCCCGACCGTCTTCCCCAGCAACTCCAGTCGGCGGACGAATTCGGCCCGGGCCAGGATTGACGCGGCGGCCACGGCGATGTCCGCTTCGGC
Organism: Verrucomicrobiota bacterium; assembly: GCA_022709995.1. GTDB lineage: Bacteria > Verrucomicrobiota > Lentisphaeria > Oligosphaerales > Oligosphaeraceae > JAAZKI01. Next base: position 3,982 of record JAKLHU010000203.1, read on the forward strand.
CTTGGTGTACTGCTCCAGCACGATCCGCCGGCCGCGCTCGAGCAAGGCCCGTTTCACGGTATTGGCCGAGGACGAAAACTGATCGGAAATCGCCCGCGGGCAGTCCGGCACCAGTTCCAGGAGATTCTCCAGCACCTTGGCGTGCCCCCAGGCCAGCAGGCGATTCAAGTTGCCAAACGATTCATAGAGACGATTGTAACTCTCGGGCCCGATGGCAAGGAGGCTGAACCGCCCGTCGCATTCCTGGCGGATGACGGCGGCCAAAGCCGCGATCTTCCGGTCGCTGGCAATCGCCTTGGAATCAGTCACCCCGGCGGACAACAGCTTCTGGGCGGCTTCCGCGTCGGTGTATACGCAGGCCACGACCAGCGGTCCGAAGTAATCGCCCTTGCCGCTTTCATCAATGCCAGCGTGCGGGGTGAGCATGGCGGGATTTTCCACCGCCAGCAATTCCGCCTCATAGCCGAAACGGGCTTCCTGGAGGATTTCCGGCTCCAGCAGGAATTGAACGAAGTCCGGGGTTTCGCGGCCCTGGACCGTCAGTTTTCCCGATTCGTACGCGACCACGGTGGTCTTGGCGAGCCGCCCACGCCAACGGGCATACGGCATCTGGTCAAAAGTCCAGCCGCGCTCCTGCATCAGGGCGCGCAAGTGCTCCGCCTGGGCGGCGGTAATCGTACAGACATAACTGGTCGTCGACGCCATCGGTCTTTCCTTCGTGAGCCGTAATTGTGCACTGGACATAATATAACGCCACCTCGTGGTAAAAGATAAACGGTCAGCCATTGATAACTGAGCACTTGAGGAGTCAACGCTTAGGCGCCTCAGAGCCAGAGGCGCCACCTTGTCGCACCAGGCCACTACCGCCGCCAGATGCAATGGCTCCTATGTTACATGGCCGGATAACCGGGGAATGGGGAGCAGGCTAAAGCCTGAACACCATACGCCG
>JAKLHU010000204.1 GCA_022709995.1 Verrucomicrobiota bacterium
TGCGATGAATGCCGCGGCGACGGCATCAAGAAAATCGAAATGCAGTTCCTTCCCGATGTCTATGTCAACTGCGAAACCTGCCATGGCCAGCGCTACAATGCCGAAACCCTTAATGTCCGCTTCAAAGGCCGTAACATCGCCGACATCCTCGACATGTCCGTCAACGAGGCCTGCGACGTCTTCAGCGCCATCCCGCGCCTGAAACGCAAACTGGAGACCCTGCGCGACGTCGGCCTCGGCTACATCAAGCTGGGGCAGTCCGCCACCACCTTGTCCGGCGGCGAAGCCCAGCGCGTCAAACTGGCCACCGAACTGTCCCGCCGCCCCCAGGGCCATACCCTGTACATCCTCGACGAACCGACCACCGGACTCCACCTGGCCGATATCGAACACCTGCTCCAAGTCCTCATGGCTCTCCGCGACCAGGGCAACACCATCCTCGTCATCGAACACAACCTCGATGTCATCAAGGTCGCCGACTACCTCATCGACCTGGGCCCCGAAGGCGGCGCCAACGGCGGCAAAGTCATCGCCAAAGGAACCCCGGAACAGGTCGCCAGACAACCAAAATCCCACACCGGGCAATTCCTCCGCGAAGTCCTGCCATTGAGACCGGAACCAAAGACGGAACCAAAAACAAAGACAACACCAAAAACGGAACCGAAGAAGGAACCGAAAAAGGAACCGAAACCAAAGCCCAAGTCAAAATCAAAGCCGAGTCCCGCGCCGGCGCCAACGCCAACGCCGACGGCCCCGTGACCGCGCCAACGCCGACGGCCCCAAAGCTTTCCCTCGCCCTCGAACATGCTCTCCTTCAACCCGCAAGCGCAGCCCACTCACCCATGACCAACCTCCTTTCCGAAATCCAGCGCCGCCGCACCTTCGCCATCATCTCCCACCCCGATGCCGGCAAAACCACCCTGACCGAAAAACTCCTCCTGTACGGCGGCGCCCTCCAGCTGGCCGGATCCGTCCGCGCCAAGAAAAATCAGCGCAACACGACCTCCGACTGGATGGACATCGAACGCGAACGCGGCATCTCGATCTCCTCCACCGTGCTCCAATTCAACTACGACGGCTGCTGCATCAACCTCCTCGACACCCCCGGCCACCGCGACTTCTCCGAAGACACCTACCGCGTCCTCACCGCCGTCGACAGCGTCATCATGGTGATCGACGCCGGCAAAGGCATCGAGGAGCGTACCCGCAAACTGTTCGAAATCTGCCGTCTGCGCGGCATCCCGATCTTCACCTTCATGAACAAGATGGACCGCCCCGCCCTCCATCCGATCGATTTGCTTGACGAACTCGAGCGCATCCTCGGCATCGGCGCCTTCCCGGTCACCTGGCCGCTCGGCGACGGCCCCGACTTCAAGGGCGTCTACGACCGCCTCGCCAAATCGCTCCACCTCTATGCCAACCAAGGCAAAGGCGCCAGCAAGGCCGCCGAACATGTGACCGGCGCCGACGACGAACGCATCAGCCAACTCCTCCACCCCGACTACCACCGCGAATGGCTCGAACAAATCGAACTGCTCTCCCTCGCCGGCGAGGAATTCGACGACGAGAAGGTCCGCAACGGCACCCTGACCCCCGTCTTCTTCGGCAGCGCCATCAACAACTTCGGCGTCCAGCTCCTCCTCAACTACTTCGTCCAGCACGGCATGCCGCCCGTGCCCCGCAAATCAAATCTCGGCGTCATCGACCCAACCCGCGAGGAGTTCTCCGCCTTCGTCTTCAAAATCCAGGCCAACATGGACCCCAACCACCGCGACAGCCTGTCCTTCATCCGCGTCTGCTCCGGCGTCTTCGAGAAGGACATGACCGTGCCGAACCCGCGCGGCGGCAACAAGCCCCTGCGCCTCTCCTACCCGCAAAAGCTGTTCGGCCAGGAACGCGAAACCGTCGAAACCGCCTTTCCCGGCGACATCGTCGGCCTGGTCAGCCATGGCAACTTCCGCATCGGCGACACATTGACCAACATCCCCGGCCTGGTCTACCACGAAATCCCGCGCTTCCCGCCGGAAGTGTTCGCCTATCTGCACAATAACGCCCCCTCCAAATTCAAGCAGTTCCGCGACGGCCTCGAACAACTGATGCACGAAGGCGTCATCCAGGTCTTCTATCTCCACAACTCCCTCCAGAAAACTGCCCTCCTCGGCGCCGTCGGCCAGCTCCAGTTCGACGTCGTCAAGCACCGCCTCGAAACCGAATACGCCGCCGATGTCCGCATCGAGCCGACGCCCTTCACCGAGGCGCGCTGGCTGCCGCCCGACAGCGACCCCGACCAGTTCAAAGGCGCCTACATGGGCAGCAACGTGCGCGTCGCCCTCGACGCCCAGAACAACCCCGTCCTCCTCTTCCCCGACCAGTGGAGCGTCGACTACTTCCAGGAAAAAAACCCCGCCGTCACCCTCACCCGCTGCTTTGACCTGACCACCGAATCACTATGATCAACGACATCCCCACCCCAGACGCCGGCCGGGACGACTTTCACCCCGCCAACTACCCGCTCGTGACCTTCCCGGACGACGCGTGGCAGTGGTTCGCCAAGGCCTGCGCCGACTTGGAAATACCCGTCCACGAATCCAGGCGCGCCACCGTCGAGGCCCTCTACAGCCACCTGGTCGGCGTCAACGCCTGGCTCAACCTGACCCGCCTCACCGCGCCCGCCGACTACCTGAAATTCCATGTCTTCGACTCCCTGACCGTGCTCAATCTGATCGCCGCCTTCACCCGCCCCGGCGACACGGTCGTCGACCTCGGCTCCGGCGGCGGCTACCCCGGCCTGCCCCTGATGACCTGGCTCCCCGACCGGCACTGGGTCCTGGTCGACTCCCGCGCCAAGAAAACCGCCTTCCTGAAAGAGGCCGTCAAGCTGACTCCCTGCCCCACCGCCGAGGCTTTCGCGTTCCGCGGCCGCGAAGCCGCCAGCGCCTGCCCCGCCCTCCACCACCATTGCCAGGTCGTGGTCGCCCGCGCCGTCGGCCAGGCCGACGAACTCCTCGTCGACGCCGAAGCCCTGCTGGACCTCAACGGCGTCCTCATCCTGCTCAAAGGCCAGTCCTATGCCGGCGACGAACAGCACCGCTTCCATCATGCCATCGAGCACGGCGGCTTCAGCCTGATGGAGGAACAGACCATCGCCCTCGACGAAAACGACCCCGACCGTTGGGTCGTCACCGCCATGAAGTCCGAACATTCTTCCATTTCCGTCAAGAAGCCGTTCCCCAGCAAAGCCAGGGCCAAGGCCAAAAACAAACCCGCGCCCCAAGCCGAAAACAGCGCCCGCCCCGGCCGCCGCGCCAGCACCCCAACCAACGTCCAAGACAAAGGGAAGCAACATGAGCAGCGAACCGCGCCGAAGCATCGTCCTCGATAAAATGCGCGCCGGCCAGAAGGTCCTTTCCTTCAAGAACAACTTCGCCGACAACCGCATCACCGAAATCCCGGCCATGGCCGGGTTCGACTGCATCTGGATCTGCCAGGAGCACATCCCCACCGACTACACCGTCATGGAACGGCAGATTCTCGCCGCCAAAGCCCACAACGCCGACTGCATCGTCCGCGTCCAGAAGGGCTGCTACAGCGACTTCATCCTGCCGCTCGAGGCCGACGCCTCCGGCATCATGGTCCCGCACGTGATGTCCGCCGCCGAAGCCCGCGACATCGCCCATTGGACGCGCTTCCACCCGATTGGCCGCCGTCCGGTCGACGGCGGCAATGCCGACGGCCGCTACTGCCGTTTCCCCCCCAAGGACTACATGCGCTTCGCCAACGAGAACCGGCTGATCATCATCCAGCTCGAGGATCCCGAGCCCTTTGCCGAGATCGACGCCATCTGCGAGGTTCCCGGCATTGACATGATTTTCTTCGGTCCTGGCGACTACAGTCACGCCCTCGGTCTGGCTGGCGAGCTCGACCACCCGGAAGTCTGCCAGGCCCGCCGCATCCTGGTCGAGACCGCCCACAAGTACGGCAAGTTCGCCGGCACCACCACGGGTCTGGCGACCATGGCCGAGTACTACGCCATGGGCTACGACTTCCTCAACTGCGGCTCCGACGTCGGCGCCATGAACGCCTACTGCGACAAGATCCTCCAGACCTTCGCCGCCATCAGGTAAAACTACGCGCCGGTACCGGAGTTTGGGTGAAAATCGTCCACCTGTTCCACGCAAAACCTCAATGCGGCGGCTGCGACATTAAGGTGGATATCCTACCACGCGGCGCCAACAAACAAGCAGTTGGGCTGAAAATGGACAAGTGGGGGAACGGCACGGGGGAGATAAGGGCCAATGACCCTTATCTCCTCCGCGCAGAAACCGTACAATAATTATTGGACGGGCTCAGATCAGCAACCATCCATCGCTTCACGTCACCCGGCGGAGGATGGCCTGGACTTCGCGCAGCTGCTCGAGGCCGTCGTGGCTGGCCAGCTCCGGAATCTTGTTGCGACTGTCACGCCACAGGCCCTTCCTGGTCTCCATGACGAGCCGACGCTCGCGCACACTGAGCCGGATGACCTGCCGCTCCAAGGCCATGGCCCGAACCAGGGCGAACTCCAGCAAAACGACGGTCGCACTCGGCAAGGGCCCGAAACGATCCCGCAACTCGTTGACAAAGACCTCGACCTCCGACGGCTTGCCAAGCTGGCTGAGACGCTTGTAGCAGTCCACCCGCGCCGCTTCGTCGCCGATGTACGCCGCCGGAATACACATGGCGGTCTTGCCCGGGGCGGACTGGAGGGCGGAAGAGAGACGGTCGAAATAAATGTCCGTCGGCGCCGGCCGTTCCGTCTGGCGCTTCTCCATGCCCTCGACCGCGTCCTTCAACAGCTGGCAGTACAATTCAAAACCGACGGCTGCGATGTGTCCGCTCTGCTCGGTGCCTAAAATGTTGCCGGCGCCGCGGATCTCCAAATCGCGCAAG
>JAKLHU010000205.1 GCA_022709995.1 Verrucomicrobiota bacterium
TGATGAACGGTTTTTCCGGGTCGAACGGAATCAGGTTCATGTTGACGGTGATGTCGGCCTGGTCCAAGGCGGTGGCGGCGGCCTTGCCGGTGGAGTGTTTGGGCCGGAGGTCGACGAGCATCAGGTGGTTGTCGGTGCCGCCGGAGACGATGCGGAAGCCTTGTTTCTGCAAGGCGTCCGCCAGGCTGGCGGCATTCTTGACGATCTGGCGCTGGTAGGCGGCGAAGGCCGGGGTCATGGCTTCCTTGAAGCAGACGGCCTTGGCGGCGATGATGTGCATGAGGGGGCCGCCCTGGATGCCGGGGAAGACCTGCGAGTTGATTTTCTTGGCCAGGCTTTCCTTGCAGAGGACGAGCCCGCCGCGCGGTCCGCGCAGGGTCTTGTGGGTGGTGGACGTCACGATGTCGCAGTAGGGCACCGGGCTGGGGTGGACGCCGGCGGCGACCAGGCCGGCGATGTGCGCCATGTCGACCATGAGGAAGGCGCCGACCTCGTCGGCAATGGCCCGGAGTCGGGCGAAGTCGATGACGCGCGGATAGGCGCTGGCGCCGGCCAGCAGGAGCTTTGGCTTGTGCGCATGGGCCAGGCGCGCGATCTCGTCGTAGTCGAGCTGTTCGGTGTCCGGGGAGACGCCGTAGCCGACGAAGTTGTAGAGGCGGCCGCTGAAGTTGACGTTGTGGCCATGGGTCAGGTGGCCGCCGTGGTCCAGGCGCATGGCCAGGACGGTGTCGCCGGGGTTGAGGATGGCGAAATAGGCGCCCATGTTGGCCTGGCTGCCGGAATGGGCCTGTACGTTGGCGGCTTCGGCGCCGAAGAGCCGGCAGGCGCGGTCGATGGCGAGCGCTTCCGCCTCGTCGACGTGGACGCAGCCATTGTAGTAGCGTTTGCCCGGATAGCCCTCGGCGTACTTGTTGGTCATGATCGAGCCGGCGGCGGCGCGGACGGCCGGGCTGGCGAAATTCTCCGAGGCGATCAGTTCGATGCCGCGGTTTTGGCGGTTTTGTTCGCGGTCCATGATGGCAGCGATATCGGGATCGGCGTACTGCAAAGCGGCGCATTCGTCGAGGGTCATGGTTTCGGCTTTGCGGAGCCGGCGGACATGTCGTTCGTCCTGCGAGAAGGGGGTTTTCAGCCAGGTCTTGACGGTGGCCAGGAAGTCGTCGTCGGACATCTGGTCGCCGCCGGAGACGAGGATGTTGGCGGCGTTGTGGCTGCGGCTGAGGGCGGCGGCGGCCGGGGTGGTGCACAAGGCGGCGCGGATGCCATGGAAGCGGTTGGCGACGATGGACATGCCGATGCCGGAACGGCAGATGAGCAGTCCGGCCGCGACCGTCTTCTGGCGGAGGGCCTGGACGAGCTTGACGGCGTAGTCCGGGTAGTCGTCATCGGCCTGGACGGCGGCGATGCCCCATTCCTTCAACTTCGCCAGGACCAGTGTTTTCTTGGCCAAGCCGCCATGGTCGGTCGCCACGCCGAGGATGATTTTATTGGAATCCGTCTGCCAGTCTTGGAACGCTGTCATGGGTGCCCTTTCTTGATGCTCGAATCCGAAGCCCTGGTCTGTCGCCGCGATGCCGGAACCATCGCCTGGCGGCTATGACCCGGCGAAAAAAATTAATGTAATTCTCTGGGCTGGAAAAACAATGGCGTGGGCGGCGTTTTTCGGGACAGTGGACAGTGGACAGTGGACTTTAGTGGACTTTAGTGGACTTTAGTGGACGGTGGACAGTGGACCTGCAGTTCTTTGCGTCCCCGGAGGGAAGTGAATCGTTGGATGGGACGAATAGGCGCCTGGGCTATTGCTGTCGCCCAAAGCTAAACCAAACCCCAAAATAACGAGTATTGGTCCCATGCGTCCCATGCGTCCCATGCTCTTCGCTTATGCGCAGTACCGGCTGGAATCATGGGACTTATGGGACAGTGAAGAGTATTGGACGTATGGGACGTATGTGACGTATGGGACGTATAGACGGCAAATAGATAATGTGATGGCCAGGGAGCACGCTTTTGGCTTCTGCCGGTCTGGTGTCGGCGCCGGTCATTTCAGGACGAGTTTGAGGAGCTGCTGTCCCGCCTGGGTGATGATGTCGCCGGTGTCGGGCGTGTGCCGGCTGCCGCGGCAGTGGGTTGGCTCGTAGCCGCCGCCCAGGAAGGCTTCCGGGGTCGGGATGTAGCCGATGTTGCCATTGGCGAGCATGGCGACCATGACGTGTCTGGGGGCGACGGCCTTGAGTTCGAGCCCGAAGGCGCAGAAGGGCTGCCAGGGCGCGGCGGCGATGGCGGTCGGGCCGATTTTGTAGATGTCCACCGGGCAGGGGATGGACTGGCGGCCGTTGATTTCCTCGGCCAGAAGGAGGCGGTCGCGGGCCTGCCATTTGGGCGCGTTCCAAGGGGCGTCGGAGGAAACCAGGGCTTGGTCGGCGGCGAGCTGTTCGGGCGTCAGCGGCCGATAGGCGATGGCGACGTCGGCGCCGGCCCAGGCCAGGGCGGGGTCGCCGTCGAACGGCTTGTCGACGAGGGCGTTGTCGGCGGCGTTGGCCAGGGCGGCGGCCATTTTTTCGGCGTGTTCGGGGCCGCTTTCGCGTTTGCCGGCGGAGGAGAAGTCGATCTGGTTGATGTCGCCGCAGGCGCCGTTGAGGAAGACGAGAGTGGCGTTTTGGCCATGGCGGGTCTGGAGTTGTTTTTCCCAGTAGCCGCAGTAGTCGGGGGAAAATTCGTTTTGCCAGAGGATGGTGCTGTGGCAGGTGAAGTTGGCGATCATGCCGAGGAGGTTCCCGTTTTGGTCGCGGACGGCGATGACGGCGACTTCGGGGTCGGTGGGGCCGGCTGGGTGGAGCATGTCCGGATTGCATTTGCCGGGGTTGGTATGGTGCTTGCCGTCCTTGCCGAGCCAGCGGCGGTTGAAGGCCCAGCCGGGGCAGTCGCTGGAACCGGTCGCGAGGGTGGCGGGCTGGCGCTGGCGCCATGCCGCGATGCCGGCCTGGGCGGCGCCGGCAACGAGTTTGGCCAGGTAGGCGGGGTTGGCGTCGGTGCCGAGGACGGCGTTGGCGGGGCCGCCGCAGTGGGTGTGGCTGGCCGCGACCGCGATCCGCCGCGGCGGCAGCCCGGTGACGGCGCTGATTTCGGTCTTGACGGCGTTGGCCGTGTCGAAGTTGATGGAGACGGCGTCGACGCCGATGATGATCAGGCCGCTGCCGTGGTTTTCGAGGGCGGCGGCCCGGGCCTGGAGCGGCATGCTGGCGCCGGTGGAGACGCGGGGCGAAAAGCCGCCGGGCATGTCCATGCCGATGGCGGGGGTGATGTCAAAGGCGGCGAACGCGGCGGTGAGGGGCATGGCGGTATTCCTTTTGCAGGTGGTTAGCGGGGGAAATAACGGTAGGTCTTGGGCTTCTCGCCGGTATACAGATAATAGATGAGGCCGACGGCCATGAAGACGAGGGCGCCCATGATTTCCGCGGAAATGACGCCGACGGCGAATGGCTTGAGTTTGGCGACGAGGTGGTTGCCGCCGAAGCGCAGGCAAAGCTTCTTGATCAGCCAGCCGAGCAGAAACGGGTGGCTCATGGCCGAGAGCGGGTAGGTCTCCCAAAGCAGGAAAAGGCAGGGATGGAGCGGCCACCAGCGTGTGCGCAGGCGCAGGAAGCTGAAGCCAAGGACCCCGATGACGCCGAAGGCGGCGGCCCAGAGAAAGGCGCCGGTGGGGCGCAGGGCCAGCAGGCGCTCCCAGCCGCTGAGGCTTTCCGAGGCTTCCAGGGCGCCGATGGCCTTCAGTTGCATCATGACCGGCTGGGCCGCCCGGAACGGCAGCGTTGGAATACGTTGGTAGGACCAGTAGTACTGCGCCGGCGTGCCGAAGTCGTAGCTGAGAACCAGCACGGCGGCAACCGCCACCAGGGCGCCGGCCAGATACAGCGCCAGAGTGGCCCGGGCCAGGGCCGCTGGGCGGACGGCGGTCCGGTCCGCGAGTTTCAGGCCATTGACCAGATAGGGAATCATGGCGTGGCAGGGGTCGATGCAGAGGATGATGCAGACGAACGCCGCGATGACGATCGGGGTCGGCCCCATGGCGTAGCCGCCGAACAGCGCCATCAGCAGGCCGAAAGGCTGCCAGCCGGGCTGGATGAAGAACAGGCCGGTCTCGGCGCTGATGCGGGCGACGACCAGGAAGGTGACGAGCAGCAGGAGGACGAGGCCGACGGCGATGGGCCAGGTCAGGCCGAGGCGGATGACGAGCAGGCCGAGGGCGAGGGCGGCGACCAGGAGGACGCGCATGGCGTTGACGGTGCTGCGGTCCGGGTCGCTGGGCGACGGCAGTTGGTCGCGGGGCGGTCGGAGGCCGAGAGACCGTTTCAGTGTTTCCCAGTAGGCTTGGCGGCCGGTATAGAGCAGGATGGCGGCGAAGGCGATGTAGCTGCCGGCGCGTTGCCAGCCCCGCCAGCCGCCGATTTCATAGTCGGTCGCGAGATTGAAGCCCAGGCCGGTGACGGGAATGCAGAAACAGGCCCAGAGGATCTGGGTCATGCCGAGGGTGAGGGAGATTTCCGAGCTGAGGAAGAAGCCGACGGCGATGACGAGCGGGAAGATGTTGATTGTGAGCAGTCCGGCGGCGCGGGGGTTGCGGAGCAGGGCTGGCCACTTGGCGGCGAAGGGCCACAGCGAGTGGTTGAGCTTGATCGGAATCATCGTTTCCGGGTACCATTGGCACAGGCCATTGTTGAGCCGGACCAGGAAGAAGATGGCGAAGCCAAGCCAGAACAGGCGGTTGCGCAGGGTCGTGTTGAGCCAGGAATCGCCGTCTTGCCGGACCAGTTCGCCCATGAAGTTGGCAATCGGATACTGGAGGTGCTCGTGCGCCGACCATTGGCGGTGGGTGACGACTGCCATGGCCGTCATGATGACGACGCCCAGTGCGAA
>JAKLHU010000206.1 GCA_022709995.1 Verrucomicrobiota bacterium
GCGGACGTCCTCATCCACACTCCCGCCTGACGTTCACCCCACTCCCTTTTCCCCGCCCATGAGCGAGAACACTTCCCATCAGCCGGCCGCCAATCCAGGCCCCCGGACAGAGACGACGATCACGGTCGACGGCCGGCGCTACAACCGCCGCGACTCGGCGGCGACGCTCATCTGTTTCCTGCTGCTGTGGGCCCTCTGCTACGTCTGCATCCTGTTCAGCCGCGGCACCCGAACCACCCTTCCCGCCCTGCCCGAGCAACTCGACAGCCTGATTGGCCAGGTCGCCGGCGCGGACATCATCGCCGAAGTCGATTTCTGCTATACGGTCCCCCGTTCCGCCGTTCCCGCCCCGAACGGCCATGCCTTTGTCAGTGAGGCCATCACCCCGAAAGTGCCGACCAAAGACCGCCCGGGCGGGCTGCTGCGCAGCGTCCAGGCCGACACTCCCATCGTGCGCAAAGAGGAAACCATCACGGCCGAAACGATCGCCCGCCTCCAGGCCTACCAGCATATCTTCCCGCAGCTGACCGCCAAGATGCGCCGGCTGCTCCCACTCCACCAGGCGACCCTTTTGTGCGGACTGGTCCTGTTCTGCTTCGGATGCGGCCTGTTCGCCATCAAGCAGCAAATTTTTTCCCAGGTTGACCGAATCATCCTGCTGACCATTTTCCTGGCCCTGCACGTGATTTTAATTCTGGTTTCGCAGAAGCTGTTTGCCGAGTACATCAGCGGCACGTCGCAGCAGCTGTGCTCGCTGCTGCCTTTATGCCTGGTCCCGGCCTTGACCTCGAATCTGCTTGGCCGCCGCATTGGTTTCTGCGCGGTGCTGCTGCTGTCCGCCCTGACGCCGCTGCTGATCGGCGGCGATGATTTATTCCAGTTTTACCTGTATTCGCTGTTTAGCGGCATTGCCGGGGCTGTTCTTTTCCACGACATCCACAACCGCCTGGGCTTCCTGCTGGGCGGCCTGGGCGTGGCCGCGACCGTCATCACCCTCAACCTGTTTTTTGCCTGGTACCGGCCGCTGCCCTGGGTCTGGGGCAGTTTTTCGCCCTTCTGGACCTCGGTTCTCTATCTTGCCTGCGGCAACGCCCTGCTGGTCATTCTGGCGCTGCTGCTGTTCCCACTCCTGGTCGAACGCTTCTTTGACATCATCACGGCGTACAAGTTGAACGAGTTCAACGATCGCGACCACCCCTTGCTGGTGCGCCTGCAGGAAGAAGCCCCGGGCACGTACGAGCACAGCCTCGATGTCGCCCGGCTCGCCAATGAAGCCGCCCGCGCCATCGGCGCCAACGCCGCCCTGGCCGAAGTGTGCGCATACTTCCACGACATCGGCAAACTCTGCGCCCCCCAGCTGTTTGCCGAGAACCAGACGGAAACCGACGCCAACCCGCACGACAGCCTCTCACCACAGGAAAGCAGCCGGGTGCTGCGCGAACACGTCCGCTTCGGCATCGAGCTGGCCCGCAAATACCGCCTGCAAAGGCCGATCTGCGAAACCATCGCCCAGCATCATGGCGACAGCGTGATTTCCTTCTTCTTCCAGAAGGCCTTGACCCAGGCCAAGGCGGAAAACCTCCCGCCGCCGGATCTGCGCGATTTCAGCTATGGCGGCCCCAGGCCGCAACGGCCCGAAGTCGTCATCGTGGAAATTGCGGACACCTGCGAGGCCGCCGTCCGCTCCCTGGTCCGAAGCCGCGAGCATCCGACGGCCGCGAACATCACCCAGAAAGTCAACGAGCTGGTGCTCACCAAATTGCAGACACACCAATTTGACAACGCCTGTTTGACCATGGCGGAGCTCTTCCGCATCCGCGATCAGATCATCAAGACCTTGTGCAATATCCACCACCTCCGGCCCGAATACCCGAAGCAACTGTCGCCGGACACCCCGGCCGACGCCAGCCCGCCGCCACCGACGACGACGCCGCCGCCGCCGCCGGCCACCCCGGCCAACGCCCACGCCGCCACGCCCTCTTCACCATGATCATCCACCTGGCCAAAGAACGTCGTCCACCCGCGCTGCAACAGCGCCGACGCCTGCTGGCGGTTCTGACCGAAGCCCAGCGCCTGATCGGGCTTGACCGTTTTCCCGGCCTTCTGCAGATCAATCTGGTCGGCGCCGAGACCATGGCCGCCATGAACGAAGCCAGCCTCGGCCACCACGGCGCCACCGACGTGCTGACGTATGACTGGCGCGAGCCGGATCAGCCCGCTCCCGCCCCCGGCCGCCATGCCGATGACGACGACACCGGCGACAACGGCAAAAACAACAACGACGAGGACGGCAACGCTGACGCCGAGCCGCCCATCGCGGCGGAAATCTACGTCTGCCCGGATGTCGCCTGCGCCGTCGGACCGGCTTACGGCAATCCCCCGGCCCGGGAAATGGTCCTCTATGCCGTCCACGGCATGCTCCATCTCGCCGATTACGACGACCTTGAACCAGAATCTCAACAACGCATGCGCGCCGCCGAAGACCGAGTCATGACGGCCCTGCGGGAAAAATTCATTCTGACGGATTTTCTCAAGCTTTGAGGAGTATGCCGTTCCGGCCTGGGGCCGGGTCCGCCGGCAGCGGCCCCAGGTCCCGGCCGCCGCCGGCCGCTCCATCGCCGACATCAGCCCGCCCACTGGCGGCCGCGTCGCCCCCAAGCCGCGGACCACGCCGTCTTCCCCCTTGAAGACGCCACCGCCAAAACCGTCACCTCAACCAAGAAAGAATACATGGATCCGCTGTTCTGGCTTTACGCGTCAATCACCATGACCATCATCACCACGGTGTTGACCCTGGCCTGTCTGGAACTGGGAAAATTCAGCGGCGGCAAGCTGCGCCGTTTAGAGGACGTCAACGAGAAACTGGCGGAACGCCTGGATGCCTGGTTCCCACCGAAAGACGAATGGCGCTTTGCCAGCCGTCTGGCGGTGCTCATCTCCTTTATGCTGCTGACCTACTGTTTCAGCGAGTGGGAACAGGCCATGGCCGCCAACGGCTACCATGCGCTCACCCGATTTGCCCTGCCCAGCCTGTTCATCCTGCTCGGCTACACCCTCATGGAACTAGCCGGACAATTCATCTCCCTGCTCGCTTCCGCCCGCTTCCTTTGCTTCTTCATCCCCTTTTTCCGTTTGCTGAGCTGGATGCTCTTCCCGCTCACCTGGCCGCTCGCGGCCATGGCCCAACGGGTCCGCGAACAGCAGGCGACCACCACCAACCAGGCGGCCGGGCCGACAGCCGAAGATGAAATCCTCTCCCTCATCGAAAACAGCCGGGACGGCGACAACCCCAACAGCGGCATTGAAGAAGACGAACGCCGGATGATCCTCGGGGCCTTTGCCCTGGACCAGACCTTCGTCCACGAAATCATGACGCCCCGCGTGGATGTCGACGGCGTCGAAGTCAATGCCACCGTCGCCGATGTCCGGCGCACCATCATTGAATCCGGCCACAGCCGGATTCCGCTCTACAACAACAGCATCGACCACATCCTCGGCGTCATCTACGCCAAGGACCTGCTGGACGAGGAGAAGCTGGCCCAGGTCACCAGCCTGCGCGACCTGGCGCATCCGGCCGTCTTCATCCCGGAAACGAAAAACATCGGCGACCTGATGGAGGAATTCCGCCAAAGCACCAACCAGTTCGCCATCGTCCTCGATGAATACGGCGGCACCGCCGGCATCGTCACCTTTGAAGACATCCTCGAGGAAATCGTCGGCGACATCCATGACGAATATGACGACAAGGACGTGGGCGACACCGAACCGCAGGCGGACGGCAGCTACATCGTCGACGGCCGCCTGCCCATCTGGGATGTCAACGCCCTGATCGGCGCCGACATCTCGGAGGAGGAGGACTTCGACACCCTCGGCGGCTACATCTCGACCTTCCTGGGCAAAATCCCCGAACAGGGCGCCCACATTGAAACGGACCAGATCATCGCCGACATCCTGGAAGCCAATCCGCGGCGCATCGTCCGACTGTCCATCCGCAACCGCAACCATAACCAGGACCGCGGCGCCGAGAAGAACTGACCTGACCACCGGCCACCGGAAGCGGAAATCCGACGTTGACGATTCCCGGCCCGCCAGACCACCCCCATCGCGTATTGAGGACAAAACACCATGATCAAGCACAACGGCGTTTACGAGCAGGAAACCAGGGCCAACATGAAGGGCGGCCCCGGCGAAGTCACCTTGCAGCATTATTTCCGCAAAGCCGAATGCGGCGGAGGGCACATCCGCATCTGCGCCAAACTCATCATCCCGCCCGGCGCCGGCATCGGCCTCCATGACCACACCGGCGAAGACGAAGTCTATGTCGTCCTCAAAGGCAAGGGCCGCGTCATCGACGACGGCAACACCGCCGAAATCACGGTCGGCGACTCCGTCCTGACCGGGCTGGGCAAAGCGCACGGCGTCGAATGCGTCGGCGCCGAGCCGCTGGAAATCCTCGCGTTGGTGGTGACCTACTGACCATGCCGGAAAACCAACCGCAGCTGCTGTCGACGAAACTCCTGGCGCAGGGCCGTTTCCTGCAGCTGGAAGTACGCCAGTACCGCGACCGGCGCGGCGTTGTCCGGTCCTGGGAAGCCGCCCAGCGCCGCCAGGCGCAGCCGGCCGCCCTGGCGATCGCCACCCTGCAGCCGTCCAACCGCGTCGTGCTGATCCGCCAATACCGGCCGCCGCTGGACCGCTTCGTCGTCGAATTCCCGGCCGGACTGCTCAATCCCGGCGAAAACGCCGTGACCGCGGCCGTGCGCGAACTGCGCGAGGAAACCGGCCTGCTCAAGACCCATCTGGAAGAGGCTTTGGCGGAATTGGCTGCCTGGGGCTTGGTCACCGCGGACAGCTTTCAAGGCCTGCGCACCCTGATCACGCCGCAGAAAATCCTGCATCAG
>JAKLHU010000207.1 GCA_022709995.1 Verrucomicrobiota bacterium
TGGGCGCGCTTCCGGATGTTCTCGGTCTCGGCCTTCGCCCTGAGCCACGCGTCGTGGTGCTCCAGCGCCTGCAGCTCCGCCCTGCGCAGCAGTTCTTCGAGGCTCGGCATGACTTCCGGCATGGTGTTTATGTCGTTGAGGAAGGCATGGCCGAGCTTTTGGGTGCGTTCCGTCAGGGCCCGCAGGCAGCCGATGCAGTCTGTCATGGTGAGGGAGGCGTCCTGCAGCAGCTGGCGGGCCGTCCCGGTGATCAGCTCCACTGCCGGCCGCAGCAGGCCATTGAGCTGCGCCGGGGAAAAGCCGTCGCCGAAATGGAGCTCCTGGACGAGTTTTTCGATGTCGTGGCGCTGGTCGCGGATCGGCGTGCCGTGGTTTTGCAGGACGGCCGGGCAGTCCATGCGGGCGATGACCGACACTTCCCCGGGGAAGGTGGAGACGATGTTGAAGGGATAGCCGCGGCAGGTCAGGGCTTTCTGGTCAAAGCCGAAGCGGCGATGCATTCGGCAGGCGCCGTCCTGACCCAGGAACACGCAGGCGCCATCCGGCTGGCGCCGGAAATACGGGAAGCCATGGATGGTGACGGCGAAGTCGGCCGGGACGTCACGCTCGTCGCCCCAGTCGAGAGCCCCGAGGCGGTCGATTTCCGCCGGGCGCAGCAGGACGTGAAAGCGCCGGCAGCAGCGGCCGCATAGGATGCAGCTGTAGCGCTGCCGGTTCGAAATCGTGATTTTCGGTGGCATGGGCGCGTGGTGTTGGCAGTCGGGGCCGGCGGGACGGACGAGCCGCGATCGGCCGGCTGCCGGCAACCGGTCAAGAACAGGCCGCGCGGGCGCGGGGCGATGCTGCCGGGGCCGGGCGGGCAACCGCGGTTACGGGGCGATGACGTCAAAGCCGGTCAGGGGCCGGAGGACTTCCGGGACGACCACGCTGCCGTCGGCCTGCTGGTAGTTCTCCAGAATGGCGCAGACGACGCGGTCGGTCACGCCGGTCGCCGAGATGGTGTGGACAAAGCCACGGCCGCCGTCGGCGTCCTTGAATTTGATGTTCAGGCGGCGGGCCTGGAAGTCGGTCAGGTTGGTGTTGGAGGTCACTTCGCGGTAAGCGCCGAAGCCCGGGTACCAGGCTTCGATGTCATATTTTTTGTAGCCGGGCGCGCCCATGTCGCCGACGCAGACATTGACGACCCGGTAGGGGATGCCGAGCTGCTGCAGGAGGTATTCCTCGTTGGCCAGGCAGACTTCGTGGCAGCGCGGCGAGTCATCCGGTTTGCAGAAGATGATCTGCTCAACCTTGTGGAACTGATGCACCCGGAAGATGCCGCGTGACTCTTTGCCGTAGCTGCCGGCTTCGGTTCGGAAGCAGGGGGTGAAGGACGTGTAGCAGCGCGGCAGGGAGGCGCCGTCCAGGGTTTCCTCGGCATGGTAGCCGACGAGGGTCTGCTCGGAGGTGCCGATGAGGGCGAGGTCTTCGCCGGCCAGATTGTACGTCTGATCCTTGAAAAAGGGCAGGTAGCCGGTGCCGAACAGGGTCTGGGCCTTGGCGGCGCAGGGCGACATGAACAGCGTGAACCCTTTCTTGACCAGCTCCCGCTGGGCCCAGAAGAACATCGCCTGGGTCAGCTGGGCGCCTTTGCCCACCCAGTAGTAGAATCCCGACTGGGCGACCTTGGCGCCGCGGGCCGTGTCGATGATGCCGAGCCGGTCGCCCAGGGCCTGGTGATCCCGCGCGGCGAAGGCGAAGCTCGGCCTGCCGCCGACCTGCTTGATTTCCTGG
The DNA here is from genome assembly GCA_022709995.1 of Verrucomicrobiota bacterium. Classification (GTDB taxonomy): domain Bacteria; phylum Verrucomicrobiota; class Lentisphaeria; order Oligosphaerales; family Oligosphaeraceae; genus JAAZKI01. Next base: position 1,774 of record JAKLHU010000207.1, read on the forward strand.
TTGTCCGTGTCGTCCTTGCCATCCGGGACGTCTTCGGACAGAAAGTTGGGCAGCCAGGTGAGCTGCTCGTCAACCTGTTTTTTTAGTTCGTCCTGCTTGGTTTCCAGCTCGGCCAGAGTCACTTTGAGCTGTTTGACGGTTTCCCGGGCGGCCGGATTCGTCTGGCATTCCTTGCTCAGGCGGTTGCGTTCGGCGCGGAGGTTTTCGACTTCCTTGACCGTGGCGAGGTACTGTTGGTCGAGGGCGCACAGGTCATCGACATTGACTTGGCAGCCGCGCCGCGCGGCATTCGTTTTGACCAGTTCGTGGTTTTCGCGCAGGATTTTGATGTCGATCATGGCAGGTTCTTTCCGGGTTGAAGCAGAATAGGGGTGGAAGCGTCGCCGGAGAGTTATTGTTTGGCGGCGGCGGCATTGACGAGGGCGAATTTGATGGTGGCCCGGGCGACGGTGGCGTCGCCGACCATGAAGTGCCCGGTGGCGATGCCGAAGGTGCCTTTCGGCTCGCAGGCGGCCTTGATGGCGAGTTGTTCGCCGGGCAGGACCGGCCGGAAGAATTCGGCGTCGTCGACCGACATGAAGAAGCCGATGAGGCCGTGGAACTGCGGTTGCGAGAGCATGGTCGCGCAGCCCAGCTGGGCGCCGCTTTCGATTTGCAGGTAGGCGGGGTACAGGGCCGGCCTGGTGGCTTGGACGAGCGGGTCGCAGCCGGTGATGTTCTTGTAGCCGACGGCGCTGTTCATGTCTTCGAGGCCGTAGGCTTTGTCGATGAGCATGAACGGGTGGCGGTGGGGAATGTAGCGCAGGATGTCCAGCGGGTTGAAGACGCTGGCAGGCGGTTCGGCGAGGAACGGGCAGGGATTGAGATTGGGGGGAGGCGTGAACCAGGTCTCGTCCCGCCTGGTGAAGGTGATGAAGCCGCTGGAGGCGAGGTCGCCGTTGTTGACCCGGTTCTTGATTTCGAATTCGACCGTGCCGTCGTCATTTTTCTGATGCACGGCGCAGTGGATGCGCAGGACCATGCCGGGAGTGACCGGCGTGCGGAACTTGACTCTGCGCAGAGCCTTGACCGTGGGGATGCCGTCGCCGGGCGAGCATTTCTGGAAGAGAATCCGGCAGGCCTGGGCCATGGCGGCGATCTGGAGCATGCCCGGCAGGACCGGGTAGTCGGGGAAATGGCCGTTGAAGATGTCTTCGTTGAAGGAGACCATTTTGACGCCTTCGGCCGTCATGGTTTCCGGATCGACCATAAGCTGGTCAAGCATCAGCAAAGGCGCCTTGACCGACAATATCTCGCTCAGCGCATCGTAACGGTAGAACATGGACATGAGATACTCCTTTGGCTAAAAAAATCTGCATAATTAAGATATTGGCAACGACGGATAATTCAAGACTGCGGCTGGCAAAGGCCCGGCCGGCCAGACGAAAAAAGCATCAAGGACTGACCCCGGCGCCGGTCGGCGCGGCGGTCGTCATGCCGTTTCGGGCGACGGCCGGTTTGCCGGGCCGATGATCGTGAAGTATGGTAAATGACTTGATGATCCATGCGGTCGGGTTCCGGGCCGTCCCCGGCCACGGTTCGGCGAAGACGGTTCGGCGAAGCCGGTCGCGGCCGGCGGGCGCGCCGCATGGTCGTTATTTGTCGCCGGCGCGCGGGCCCGCGCGAATCCGGGCGGATGACACGGCAAGTCAATGACAGGAGAAGGCATGTTGGTTTTTCAGGAAAACGGCGCCCGCATCCGCCGCAACGCGGAATTCATCCTACGGGATTTGGGCGGCTGCCGGTCGGGCGAGCATATTGTCTTGATTGCGGACGAGGGCTGCCGTGGCAACGCGTTCGCCCTGGCGGCGGTGGCGCGCGAACTCGGCCTGCATCCCCTGGTGGCCGACATCGACGTCTACGGGCGGGGCCGGAAGTACCTTGGGATGCCAGCCCTGAAACCGCTGCGGGCAGCGATCCTGGCCTGCGACGCGGCGTTCATGCTGACCGACCAGATGCTGACCGATTTCGGCATGTTCCTGGGCGACGGCGACGCGATGGACGCGTCGTTGACCGGGGCCGGCCGCCGCTACACCTTGGAGGCAAGGGGCTTGTCGGAGTGGGAGATCAGCCCGGACGAGATCCTGCATTTCCGAGAACGGACGCGCCGCCTGCATGACCTCCTGCGTCGAGGCGGGCTGCTCCGGGTCCGCACGGCGCGCGGCACGGACTTCAGCTGCGACATGGCGACCGGCACGGATGGCATGTATCCCGTGCTGGGAATCATTCCCTTTTATGCCGAGGTGGCCGTGATTCCGAAATTCGGCTGTTTCAATGGCGTGTTGATGGTCGATGGCGCCTCCCAGTGCGCGTGGGCGCAGCGCGGCTTTCCGATCCGGCCGGCGATCCCCGGCGACCAGGAACTGTACCTGGAGCCGCTGCGGATTGAAATCAAGGACGGCCGGGTCGCCGCCTGCAGCGGCCCGGCCGTGCAGGTGGAGCGGCTGGAAAAATGGATGTACGGCAGCTCCCCGCATGCCGATCTGGCGGATGAAATCGGCCTGGTGACGACGACCGCCCGGGAAAATGACCGCTACGGCTGGCTGATTGACGGCACGCACCAGACGCACTGCGTCCATGTGGCGCTCGGCAACAATACGCGACGCGGCGAAGTCATCCATGCGCCCGAGCATTGCGATTTCGACATGCATGACCCGGAAATCACCCTCGACGGCAGGACACTCTACGCCGACGGGGCTTTCCGCGATGATGTCATCTTCGCCCGGAACGGCGGCAAGTGACCGCCGCCGCGTCGGAAAGGGAAGGCCGGATTGCCGGCCGCCGATTGCAAAATGCCCTGTTTTTATTATAGTAAGAGGCCATCCGGAAAGTCCCCTGCCTTGTGTCATGCGCTTCGGCAAGGGCATGAAGCCGATGACGATGACGTGATTATCGGCCGTAACCCCTTGCGTTTCATCTGCGGATGAATCTTTCGACCAGGGCTTTTCGGACGCTCTTTCGTAAAGCGATGTCGTTGTCGTCTTTTTCCCTGGGTGGTCGCGGCGTTGTCCGGGATCATCCCAGGGGTGTTTTTTTGACTCGCCGCCGGGGCTGCATGAAAACCACGGTCATCACGATATGCTGGAA
>JAKLHU010000208.1 GCA_022709995.1 Verrucomicrobiota bacterium
CATCACGGTCTCGGACAGCATCCTCGAGGACGTGGTCAACCTGAAGCGCAGCTAACCCGCCCCCGCCATGGCCGCCCCCGCCAAACCCGAAGCCAAGCCGGCGCCCGCCGCGCCCGAGAAGGAAAAATCGGCCGACGGCGCCGCGCCCGCCGCGCCCGCCGGCGTCGTTGCCGCGTCCGTCGCCGTGCCGAGGGGATTTATGGCCAGGGCGTCGAGGCGCCGGAGCAGTTCTTGGCCGGTCTCGCTGGCGAAGAAATCGACGATGCTCCGGGCAGTCTTGGGGCCGATGACCGTGGTCACGAAAGTGCCGTTGCTGCCGGGTTTGATCAGTCCCAGCGCCTGCAGGCGCGCGGCCAGTTCGGCCGTGTCGCCGCCGGCCACCGGCGGCTTTGGCTGCCTGGCCTCGGCCGCCGCGAACAGGTCTCCCAGCTCCGCCAGCGAGGGGCGCGGTTCGGGCCGGGCGCCATCCTGGGTGGCGAGCAGGGCCAGCAGATCGCGCAGCACCGGCGATGCCGCCAGGTCGTGCAGGTCGCGGTGGGTGCGGCCGATGTGGAAGGCGGTCGCGGCGCCGACTTCCGGAATGCCCATGGCCAGCAGCCAGTTGGCCAGCGGCATCTCCCGCGCCCGGGCAATCGCGGCCAGCAGGCGGGCGGCATTCTTGGCGCCGAACAGGCGCGGGGCGTCCGCCGTGCCGAGATTGAGGGCGGCCAGCGCCGACGCATCCAGCGCAAAGACGTCCAGCGGCTCGCGCACCAGGCCATGTTCGACCAGGGCCTCGGCGACCACCCCGCCCAGGCCGACGAGGTCCAGGGCGGGGCGCGCCGCGAAATGCTCTAGGCGGCGGACATTCTGGGCCGGGCAGTGCAAATTCAGACAGCGCCAGGCCGCGAACTGCGGGTCGCGCCAAATATCGCCGCCGCAGGATGGGCATTTGCCCCCGATGTGCCGGAAAAAATCGAATGGCGTCGTGTCGGCCGGGCGTTTATCCGGCACCACGTTGACGACGGCCGGGATGACATCGCCGGCTTTTTCAATGCGGACCATGTCGCCGATGCGGATGTCCTTGCGGGCGATGTCGTCTTCATTGTGGAGGGTGGCGCGGGCGATGGTCGAGCCGGCGAGGGCGACGGGCTCCAGTTCCGCGACCGGGGTGAGCACGCCGGTGCGGCCGACCTGGACGGTGATGGCGCGCAGCCAGGTCTCGCGGCGTTCCGGCTCGTATTTGAAGGCCCGGGCCCAGCTGGGCGCCTTGGCGGTCAAGCCGAGGGTTTCGCGGTGGGCGAAGCTGTCGACTTTGATGACGGCGCCGTCGATGTCATAGGGAAAGGAGTGGCGCGCCGCCAGGAGTTCGCGGGTGGCCGCCGCGATGGCGGCGAAGTCGGTGGCGGTTCGGAGCCAGGCCTGGGTCCGGAGTCCGTAGCCGGCCAGCACCTGGAACAGCTCATGCTGGCTGGCGACCTCCAGGCCGACGATTTCGCCCTGGGCGTAGAACAGCACATCCAGCGGCCGTTCCGCCACTTGGCGCGGATCAAGGAGCTTGAGCGTCCCGGCCGTCGCATTCCGGGCATTGGCGAATTCATCCTCGCCCTGGGCCAGGCGGCGCGCATTGAGCAGCTGGAAGCCGGCCTTGCTGATGAAGACTTCGCCGCGGGCCTCGAACACTTCTGGGAAGGGCCCGGCGCCGGCCAGACGGAGGGGGACGGACGGTATGGTCTTGAGATTGGCGGTGACATCGTCGCCCTGGCTGCCGTCGCCGCGGGTCAGGGCCTGGACCAGACGGCCGTGTTCGTAGCGCACGGAGATGCTCACGCCGTCGATTTTCGGCTCGATGGTATAGGCCGGCTGCTCGTCTTTGAGGGCGCGGCGGACGTAGTCATGAAACCGGCGCAGGTCGTCCTCGTCATAGGTGTTGTCGAGGCTGAGCATGGGCAGTGCATGCGGCCGGGTGGAGAAGGCGGCGAGCGGTTCGCCGGCCACGCGCCGGGTCGGCGAATCCGGCGTCACCAGTTCCGGCCAGGCCTGTTCCAGGTCTTTCAGTTCCTGGTAGAGGCGGTCGTAGTCGTGGTCGCTGATTTCCGGGGCGGCTTCGACGTAGTACAGGCGGTCGTGCCGGCGGATGTCGGCGCGCAGGACGTCCACCCGCTCTCTGGCGGCGGCGATGTCAGTCGGCGTTGGGTTCATTCCAACTCCTGGATGAGGGGATTGCCGGTGAGACGGTCGACGTCAAGTTGGAACTGGCGGTTCCGGATGGCGAAGCGGAGGGAGTGTCCCGAGGCCTGGCCGTCCGGGAAAAACGCGTATGCGACGTTGTCGGTGGCGCCGAAGCCGGAATCGCCAAGTCGCCATTCGATGTTTTTGTCGAGCTCGTAGGTGGCGGCGCCGGCGATGATGGCGGTGGCGGTCTGGTTTTCCGTGGTCTGTATTCTGGCTGGGGTCCAGTTGTTGGCCGGGAGTGCCGGTGTCTGGCTGACGCGGAAGGCCGCGGCGTCCTGGTCGAGGGTCAAGGTCAGGCTCTGGCCGGTGGCGCAGGCGCGCATGGCGGTTTCGGAGACGGCCCGGCGGATGCCGGTCAGGCTTGATTCAACGATCATTCGTTTCGAGGCCGTCGTCACTTTGGGCGCCACCAGGGCCGTGATCAGCGCGACCAGGGCGACCACGACCATCATCTCGAAAAACGTGAAGCGGCGTTGCTGCATGCTCATGATCCGGGAAAAGGACAGGGCGTTGTCGTTGCGACGTTGTCCAAGGGGGGGGCGGCCCGTCAATTCCAGCAGGAGATGTCTTCGTTGTAGCCGGCGCCGCCGGACGACTTGTCGGCCCCGAGGCTGGTGATGTCGAAAGGCATGTTGTCCTGGCCCGGGCAGGCGTACTGGAAGTCGTTGTTCCAGCCGTCTTTGGGGAGGTTTTTGGCTTCCAGGTAGGGGCCGTCCCACTTGTCATTGCCGGGATTGACGAGCAGGTCGTCGAGGCGGGCCGGGTAGGACGACATGTCCATATAGAATTGCTGGACGGCGTTTTTGAGGTTGATCAGCTGCGCCTTGGTGCTTTTGACCTTGGTTTTGTCCAGATTGCCGATGATGTTGGGGCCGACCAGTGCGGCCAGCATGCCGATGATGACGACCACGATCATGATTTCAATCAGCGTGAACGGGCGGCAGTGGCGGCGCCGCGATGGCGTGGTGCGGGTGGACATGATGGTGCCTTTGCAGTTGACGGGGGTGGATATACTCTATGGAAATGGGTCTGGGCAAGGAAAGCGGCCGGGCGGTCCCTCAACCGGCGGCGCCCTGCATGTCCATGATCGCCATGAACATCAGCAGGACAATCAGGCCGACGCTGAGGCCGAGGCCGACGATGACGAGAGGCTCGAACAGGCTGAGCAGCCGTTTGACCAGGCGTTTCATGTCCGACTCGTAGCGCTCCGCCACCCGCTCCAGCATGGTCTCCACCGCGCCGGTCTCCTCGCCGACGGCGATCATTTTCAGCATCAGGCCGGGGATGTAGGGGCTGCGGCTGAGGGCGGTCGACAGGCGCTGGCCTTGGCGCAATTCGCCGGACAGGCCGACGATGGACTGGCCGATGGCGCGGTTCTGGACGACGCGGTTGGCGATGACGACGGTGTTGAGCAGGTGCACGCCGCTGCGCATGAGGATGGCCATGGTCCGGCAGAGCCGGGCGATGTTGCCATACAGGACGAGTTTGCCGGCGATCGGGGTTTTGAGGATGACGCGGTCGAACCAGTTGCGGAACGGGCTGTTCTCCCGGCGCAGCTGCAGGAACAGGTAGGCGACGACGCCCAGAACAATCAGGAACGTCCACCAGTAGGACTTCAGGAAGGCGGACAGCCCGAGCAGGATGTCGGTCGCCGTGGATTCGATGCCGGCGCCGGCCATGGCCGAGGCAAAGCGCGGCACGATGACGCCGAGGACGAATGCGAGCATGAAGACACCGGTGACGGCGATGAAAGCCGGATAGACCGAGGAGGAGATGATGAACGACTTCAATTCCTGGCTTTCGCTGAGGAATCGCCGCAGTTCGCCCATCACCTGGGGCAGGGCGCCGGCTTCTTCGCCGGCCTCGACGACGCCTGCGTACAGCTGCGGGAAAAGGCGGCCGCGTTCGCGGATGAGTTCGGACAGCTTGCGGCCTTCGTGCAGGCCGCGGCGGAGGTCGGCGACCGTTGCCGCCAGGGCTGGGTTGCTCTGGTCGTCGCCGACGATGCCCAGGGCCCGCTCCAGGGTGATGTTCGCCTCCAGCAGCGGCACCAGGCGCTCGGTGAAGTCGACGACGTTGAGCTTGGGCTGGAACAGGCCGGCGGTCTTGTTGCTCAAAGAGCCTTCGCCGAGGTAATCAAGCGGAACCAGGCCGCGGCTCTGCACGCGCCGCGCCGCGTCATTCTGGGAATCGCCTTCAATGAGCATTTCGCTGACCTTGCCGGCCGCGTCGCTGACTTTGAATCGATGGAGAGTCATGGCAGATCAGGCCTCGGGGGAACGGGGGGTGGAGACGGCGGCGGTGATTGCGGCGGCCGCGGCGAGCGTGGCGGCGCCGGCGGTTTGAGCTCCTGCCGGTTGACGACCAGCACCGGCCGCATCATGATCGGCGTGTCGTCAAGCAAAACTTTGAACCAGTAGCGTCCCGGCCGCGGAAAAGTCAGCGATTTCAGATTGTAGACCAGGTCGGCGACTTCGTCATGGGAGCGGAAGCGCAAATTGTTTTTGATGGAGAACACCGTTGTCTGCAGGTCTTCATGCTGGCAGAGGACTTCGCAGGGGTAGTCGCCTTTGCCGCCGGTCAGGGAGACCAGCAGGTGGATGAGCGGGTGGGTGTAGGGAAAGGTCATCGTCCCGATCTGGCTGAACAAGCCAATCAGGCTTTTTTTCATGGTGTGGCGAT
>JAKLHU010000209.1 GCA_022709995.1 Verrucomicrobiota bacterium
CCGCATAGCGCAACACCGCCAGGCTGCGCTCATAATCGGCGTGACTGCGGATGACGGGCGTCAGCCGGGACACCGTTTCCAGATTGTGCCCAAAAACCGCCGGCTGGGCTTGCAGGACCAAGTCTATGCTGTCGACATCGCCGCCATAGTCGGAACAAAGCACTTCCACCCGCGTCTCCGGACAGCGTTCGCGAATCGCGGCGACGGCGGCAGCCATCTGCCCGGCGCCGCCATCCGGCAGGTCGTCCCGGGTCACGCAGGTCAACACCGCGAAGCGCAATCCAAGAGCTGCAATGCCCTCCGCGATTTTCCGCGGTTCGAGGGGATCGGGGGGCAAGGGCCGGCCGTGCGTGACGGCGCAGAACCGGCAATTGCGGGTGCACGTGTCCCCCAACAGCATAAATGTCGCCGTGCGCCGCTTCCAGCAGTCGCACAGGTTCGGGCATTTGGCGCTTTCGCAGACAGTATGCAACTGGCTGCTGCGCAGCAAGGAACGCATCTCCAGGCGCTCCCGGCCGCCGGCAAACGGCACCCGCAACCACTCTGGCAAAGGCGGATGCTCGCGCTCCCCGGCCCGGCCAGACGCCAGCCAATCGCGCAGGCGTCCCGTGAGTTCTTGGTCAACGGGGCGCAGTTCCGTCGGCAACGGCCCGGACCCCATGCCACTCAGGGCCGTGAGCATCGCCTGGTCGGCCGGAGCCAAATCAAGGCTGCCCGCTTCGGCGGCGGAAAACCACGCGAAGGCCTGCCCCTCCCGGGCTTCCGGCGCGCTGTCGCCGGCCAGGTCGCACCACATGAAATGAAGCCGCACCGTCTTGTCGGGATAGGCATAGTCGAACGCCAGCACCGGCCGGGCGGCGGCCACGCGCAGGCCAAGTTCCTCGGCGGCTTCGCGCCGGATGCACTCTTCCAGGCTCTCGTCCGAACGCACCTTGCCGCCGGGGAACTCCCACTTGCCGGCCTGGTGGCTGCCCGGCGGGCGGGTCGCCAACAACAAGCGGCCGTCGTCGGCAAAAACGACGGCCGCACAGACATCAAGAACCCGCAAGGTCATTTTTTCTCGCCGATCAGGAATTCGGCCCGCCGGTTGTTCTGGTGGTCGGCTTCCGTCACCGCATTGACGACGGCGGGGCGGTCTTCGCCATAGCTGATCGTATGCATGCGGCCACCGTCAATGCCCAGCGAGACCAGATATTCGCGGACGGACAAGGAGCGGCGTTCCGAGAGGGAGCGGTTGTATTCATCGCTGCCGCGCTCGTCGCAATGGCCTTCGATGACGACGCCAAAGGCCGCATTCTCGCGCAGGTGGCCGGCGAGGGCGTCCAGTTTCGGCCGTTCGGAAGCGCGCACTTCCGAGCGGTTGTAGTCAAAATAGATTTTATCGTTCCAGTAGGAGCCATTTTTCAGGAAGGAATCCGCCGTGCCCAATGGTCCGCCCAGTGGGTTCCAGCCGCCGGCCAGATTGCCCGCCCCGGCGGCGCCCGCGCCCGCGCCCGCGCCGGCCCCCGCGCCGGGAACAAACAGCGGATCAAGTTCGCCCGGAGTCAGACCGCCGCCGGCAAAACCGCCGTCGCCGCCCGCCATGGCGCCGCCCTGCGAGCCGGGAGGATTGTTCTGCAAACCCTCCAGGTTCAGTTTCGGTTTTTTGCCGCAGCCGACCGCAAGCATGGCCACCGCCAGCACTAATACGACAATCCGTCCCGCACCGTTCTTCGTCATCATCTGCATCTCCTTCTGTCCTTTGCTGTTCCAAAACCAATCAGATTGATTTTCATATTCCAAGGGAAACGGTGGGTTTCCCTCCACCTGGCCAGACATGGCCTCGGGGCGTCACAGCCGCTCACCGAGCAGTTTATTTTCCACAATGGCGCTCTCGATCCAGGCGGCGATGCTCTGGGCGCCGACCTCGTTGTGCAGGAACCAGGAATCGGACGCCATCCAGCGCCGCGCGCTTTTGTCGCCATTGACGGTGAACAACGCCCTGGCGTCAACGACGGTGCTCACGCCGGCGCTGGCGCAGGACTGCTTGACCTGGCGGAGGACAGCGTCAAACAGCGCCTGCTGGCGCGCCACCCAGCGGGCATGCGCGTCCGGGTCATATCGCCCTTCGGGAGACTCCTGCGGATAGATCGGGTTGGGCAGCCAGCACAGCGCCGGGTACTTGGCGGCTTGCAGCAACTGGTCAAACCGGCAGAAGTCATCGGCCAGGGACGCCGCCCGGCGGGCACACTCATCGTCCAGGGCCGAAGTGCCAAACCCGCAACGGGCATCGCTGAAGGCAAAGGAAAAAATGACCAGATGCGGTTCAAACGGCTTGAGATCGCGGTCAAAGCGCCTCCCCGCCAAGGCCGTGGTGCAACCGGGAATGCCGGCGTTCAGGACGCAGACATCTTCCCGGGCGCCCAGCCGCCGCTGCAGATTCTGCTGCAGATGAACGGGCCAGGAGCGGCTTTCATCCGCGCAGGACACGGTCAATTCATCCCCGATGCAGACAATGCGCACGGTCGCCTGTTCCATGTGCTCGACTTTTTCGCGCGACATGCGCGGCGGCCAGTCCCGGATGACGGCGGATTCCGTCCAAGGACCGCCCTTGGGAATGCGGATGAGCAGGCGGTTGCTCGGGACCGCCTCCGGTTCCGGCGGTCTGATCTGGGCGATTGCGACGCCCACGCAATCGGCACAGAGGCTGGGCCGCACCGAGACGGCCAGCTCGCAATCCAGCTGCTCCTGGGCGGAGAGCCGAATGGCCTTGCCGCAATGCTCGCAAACGATTTCCTGGACGGGGTGGTTGGCCAGGAAGTCATTGCAGACGTGGCAGCGCTTGGCCGGCGGCGTCGTCCGCCCGGATGTATGGTCGCGCAGCTGTTCTTCGGCCTTGTAAATCCAAGTTCCCGGGCAGCCATTGACCATGCAGGTCACTTCCCGGTCAGACAACGTTTTCAGGAGGGCGGTGCAGTCATCGCACAGCTTTGCCGGCGGTCTGATCTGGCCATGGAGCTTGGCGCCCAGCTGCATGCTTCGCGTCCACACCCAGGTTTTTCGGCAAGCGTGGTTGCGGCAGGGCTGTTCCATGTCCTTGGCGGAATTGTAAAACGCGAAGCAGTCGTTGCACATCCGGTTGGGAGCCGCTGGCTCCTGCCCTTCCGGGGTGGCGGCCAAAGCTTCCAACTGGTCCTGGACGCGCCAAGTCCACGTGTTTTTGCAGCCATGAATCCGGCACGGCTTATCCTGTTCCTGCAATTTGGCGCTGCTGGCCAGGCAGGCGTCGCACAGCCGATGCGGCGGCTCTTCCAGCGAACGCCCGGCCTTCAGGTATTCGAGCTGCTGATAGCGGTTCCAGAGTACGGTATGCGTGCATCCCTTGATGCGGCAGGGCAACTGCTTGTCCTCCAAATGGCGCAGCGTCTGGAAGCATTCCTCGCAGAGTTTGCGCGGAGCCGGCTTGCCAGCGGCTTCCAGCTGCTCGCGCGCCGTCCAGGTCCAAGTGTTCTTGCAGCCTTTCATGCGGCAGGGCTGCGAGTTGTCCTTGACGTTTTTCAGTTCATCCCGGCATTTCTGGCACAAGCCTCTGGGCGGGTGGTCGCCGCGGCCGGCCGCCAAAGCCTCCAGCTGCTGATAGCGGTTCCAGACCCAGGTCCCGTCGCAACCCGTCTTGGAACAGGGCAATTCCTGGTCGGACAGCGTCTGCAGGCGGGAATAGCACTCGTCGCACATCCGGTCCGAGCGCAGGCTCTTGCCGGTTGCCAGGGTATTCATGACCGCATCGCCGGAGATCTGCAGGAGATTACGACATCCGCGCACCCGGCAGGGCACTTCCGTCGCCGGGAAAAAATCGCCTAAACTGCCAAAATTGCTGCCCAAGACATGATCTCCTGAAGAAGACAACCTGTTCCAGAACAAAAGACGTTTCCATGCCGTTGTCCGTAAATAAAATGTCACTTAACGAAAATAATATCCGTCCTGACGTTTGCAACTGGACTGGCCCTGAAAACACGTTTTTTTTCCACTTCCGGAGCCTTTTTCGGCCGTTCCGGCCTAATGGCGGCGGTTCCAGTCGAAAAAAACGCGACAATAAGGTATGTTATTGAAACAGGAAGACTTTCAGATCCGGATCAGCGGGAAAGGCGGGCGGCCGAATCGGACCCGCTCCCGGCCGAAAGAAACTCGAGCCGGACGCCGGGCACCGGGCACCGGCCCCGCGCGGCGCCGTCATTTCCAGGCCTGCCATCATCATCATCATCATCATCGTCGTCGTCGTCTCCGCCGATCATCATCAACCAAGGATGCCGATCATGACCAAACCTTGCCTTCCTGCTCTCCGACGGGGCTGGCTTGCCGCCCTCCTTTCCCTGCTTGCCGCGGCCGCCGCGGCCCAGGCCGACCCGGCCGGCCCAGCGGCCGTCCTCGCCCCCGGGATGACGGCGCTGCCGGAACCGACCTTGGTGATGATCGACGGCCGGGAAAACGAAATGTTCACCCGCCGGCCGACCTTTGTCCCCGGCATGGACATCATCAACATCCACCTCGCCCACCTCGGCGGCAAAAACTTCCTCTGGCGCATCGACTTTCTGGAGCCGCCCGACTTCGACGCGGGCGTCTTCAACCTCTATTTCGACACCGACCTTGATGCCGCCACCGGCATCCAGGCCGTCGCGCCGGAAACGAAAGCCGCTCCGCCGCCGCCCCTGGCCGGCGCCGACCTGTCGGTGACCTTCTCCCGGAACGCGTGCACCCTGCGCGCCTGGACCGCCGCCGGCGCCGCCGACGACCAGACCCGCGAAGTCCCTTTCCACATCCGCAACCGGGAGCTTTACATCCGCACCGAACTTGCTCTGCCGGCCCAGCAGGGACGCGTGTCGCTGGCGATTGCCGCCAACACCCACTCCATCGTC
>JAKLHU010000021.1 GCA_022709995.1 Verrucomicrobiota bacterium
CAATCTGCTTCGAACAACCCCCGGCCGCCGGTACCCCCCCGTGACTCCATGCCGTCGCCAACAAAAAAAACAACCCGTGATCGTTACAATCACGGGTTGTTTTGACTTCTAGTCAGGCGTCATGTTGAGGCAACTCGCTGGTTATGCCATATGCTTAACCAAGAATGTCTTCGGCGAGGAGTCCTTCGGCACCGTTCAAGCTAGAGTCCAGAACCTGTCGCCAGATTCTTCGCAGTGACAAAATCAATAGCGCTTGCTGCCGCCACCGAAATCGCCACGGGGACGGCCGAAACCGCCGCTGCGGGGCTCACGGGGCTTCGCTTCGTTGACAGTCAACGTGCGGCCGCCGTTTTCCTTGCCGTTCAGTGCGTCAATCGCAGCCTGGGCCTCGTTGTCATCCGACATCTCGACAAAACCAAAACCCTTGCTCCGACCGGTGTCACGGTCCGTGATGACTCGGGCACTGTCAACTTTGCCGTACACCGCAAAGAGTTCTTCCAGCTCCGCGTCGTTCACACCGTAACTCAGATTCCCAACATACAAATTCTTGGCCATTGCTTTCTCCATAAGGCGCTTGAGTCCTTTTTTTTACTTTCCGGACTGCAATCGTGGAAAGGGGCAGATGAATAGACTTTGCCCAGTTGCTATACCCTCGCAAAACCGTCAACCAACCCGCCTCGCCAGCCACTGCGCGACGATGCCTTATGACGCTTCTGTTTAGGTAACCATTTAAAATATAGCCTCTGATAACCTTTGCAAGCCCACGCGATGAAAAAAATCGCAATAAGGTCAAAAAAACTTTTTGGGCCTGGCTGACCGGGGATTGGCGACGACAGTGACGGCAAGGCGCCCCGCGCCGCCGGCCGTGCCGGCACCCGGCGATAAATCATCCGGGCTGGACTGGCGTTCGAGAAAAACCTGATTACATTGAAAGCCATTTCTGTCGGCAGCCATCGGCCAGCCACCATCCCGCCCATCTTTCCAGCATAAGGAATCACCCCGACATGACCAAACCCGGCATCTGCCTTTTCGCCAGCCTCCTCGCTGTCCTCCTCCTCAGCGGCTGCGGCAAAGCCAAGCCGACCCTCCATCTCTACTGCTGGGCCGACTATCTCAACCCCGCCATCATCGAGCAATTCGAACAGGAAAACAACTGCCGCGTCGTCTATGACACCTTCGACTCCAACGAAGCCCTCTACGCCAAACTCAAGGCCGGCGCCGCCGGCTACGACATCATCGTCCCCAGCCATTACATCATCGACCTGATGGCGAAGGAGAACATGCTGCTGAAGCTCGACCTGGAGAAAATCCCCAACCGGGCCAACTTCGACGACCAGATCCTGCGGATCCTGCCAGACCCGGCCTGCACCTACGCCGTCCCCTACATGATGAGCTACACCGGCATCGGCTACAACAAGGAAAAAGTCGCCGACTTCAAGCCCAGCTGGGACATGTTCTCCCGGACTGACCTGAAAAAAAGAATGACCATCTTCGACGACAAGCGGGAAGTCATCGGCGCCGCCCTTTACCAGCTCGGACTCGACCCCAACAGCACCCGCGACGAGGACTTGGCCGCCGCCAAGAAAATCATCACCGTCTGGCGCGACAACGCCGCCAAACTCGAGAACGAACAATATAAGAACGGCATCGCCTCCAACGAATTCTACCTGGTCATGGGCTATTCCGGCGACATGATGCAGGTGGTCGACGAAAACAAACACGTCGGCTTCGTCATCCCCGAGGAAGGGACCCTCATCAGCTGCGACATGATGGCCATCCCCGCCCAAGCCAAAAACATCGACCTGGCCCACCGCTTCATCAACTTCCTGCACGAGCCAGCCATCGCCGCCGCCAACACCGAACACGTGTTCTTCCTCTGCCCCAACAAGGCCGCCTACCCCCTCCTGTCCGAAGACATCCGCACCAACCCGGCCGTCTTCCTCAAACCGGAAATCCTCGCCAAATCCAAGGTCACCATCGACCAGGGCGAAAACGAACAGAAATTCAACCGCCTCTGGGAAGACATCAAGGCCGGCAAATAAGCCCGGACCCGCCCCGGCGGATGGCCGGCGCCGGCCCGGTGGCCGCGCGCCGACAACACTCCCCCCGAACGCAAACGCCCCCTTCCGGAACCTGCTTCCCTTGACTTCAAGAACTTGCCGCAAAGGACCGGTCATGAAACTCGAAGCCGAACACAACTACGCCTTCCGCCGACGCCTCAACCAGGTCCATCTGCCCGACCGGCGCAATCCCCTCGCCCGGCCGACCGCGGCTGAAGCCGTCCTCGACGACACCTGGACCATCATGCTGCCCCGCGAAGCCTCCGACTACCTGTTCCGGGTCGCCCAGGACCTGCAGGACTACCTCGCCGTCAGCATGGGCGTCGCCGTCAAAGTCGTCCGCCATGCCAACGCCGCCCAGACCGCCGACACCGACTTCCATGTCATCGCCATCGGCGCCCGCGACGATTTCCGCGACCGCGGCCGCCGCCTGCGCAAAGCCCGCGCCTTCCGCCTCCAGGTCACCCCCGAACGCATCGTGGTCACCGGCCATGACGAACGCGGCGCGGCGCAAGGCTGCTACCGGCTGGAGGACATCATGAACCTGCGCGAAGCGCCCTTCCTCCCCGCCCAGGACGTCGTCCGCGAACCCGTGTTCGCGCCCCGCATGGTCCATTCCGGCTGGGGAATCGACAACTTCCCCGACCAACACCTCGACGCCATCGCCCATGCCGGCATCGACGCCATCCTCGTCTTCACCAAAGACGTCAACATGACCAACACCGGCCACCTCGACTTTGCCAACCTCATCGACCGCGCCGAGGCGTTCGGACTCGATGTCTATTTCTACAGCTATATGAAAAGCCGCAAACACCCGGACGACCCCGAAGCAGAGGCTTTCTACGAAAACACCTACGGCCGGCTGATCAAGACCTTCCCGCGCGCCAAGGGCATCGTCTTCGTCGGCGAATCCTGCGAATTCCCCTCCAAGGACGAACGCACCAAAGGCCGCCTCCGACTGGACCCCGCCCCGCCCGGACAGGAAAACGACAAACGCCCCTCGCCCGGCTGGTGGCCTTGCCGCGACTACCCGCAATGGCTGAACCTGGTCAAGGGCATCATGCGCAAGTACAATCCCGACCTGGACGTGGTATTCTGGACGTACAACTGGGGCTGGGCCCCCGTCCAGGACCGCCTCGCCCTGATCAACAGCCTCCCGACGGACATCTCCCTCGAAGTCACCTTCGAAATGTTCGAGAACATCGTCAAAAACGGCATCACCACCCGCTGCGTCGACTACACCGCGTCCTTCGTCGGCCCCGGGACGTACTTCCGGACCGAGGCGGAGACCGCCCGCGCACGCGGGATTCCCCTGTACGCCATGTCCAACACCGGCGGCCTGTCCTGGGACTTCGGCGTCATCCCCTATCAGCCCATCCCGTACCAGTGGAAACGCCGCTGGGACGCCTTGCGGCAAGCCCACCGCGACTGGGGCCTGAACGGCCTGATGGAATGCCACCACTTCGGCTGGTGGCCGTCCTTCATCTCGGAACTGAGCAAAGAAGCGTACTGGACCGGCGGCGACGACTTCAACAGCCATCTCCGCCGCCTCGCCGAACGCGACTTCGGCCCGGACGGGGCCGACGACGCCCTCCTGGCCTGGCAGCTCTGGAGCGACGCCGCCAACGACTACGTCCCCACCAACGAAGACCAGTACGGCCCCTTCCGCATCGGGCCGTCCTATCCGCTCCTCTTCCTGGACCAGGAAGTGACCTTCCCGGATGTGCCCTACGCCCACTTCGGCGCCCGCATCATGAAACCGAAATACCGCTCCCACGCGCCCGCCGACGTCCCGGCCGAAATCGTCCTCCTGACCAGAATGGCAAAGAAGATGCGCCAGGGCGTACAGGCCCTGAAACGCGCCGCCCGCTTCACGCCCCCGCGCCGCCGCGACGACGCGACCCGCATGATTCTGCTCGGCGCCTTCATGGCCAGCGCCATCCGCACCGCCATCCATGCCAAGCAGTGGTTCCTCTGCAGCCAGATCCTGCGCGCCGAAAAGCCCGAACGCGGCGCCGTCCTGGCCGCCCTCGACGAGATGACCGCCATCGCCAACCGCGAAATCGCCAACGCCCGGCAGGCCGTCCCGCTCGTCGAACAGGACTCCCGCCTCGGCTGGGAACCAAGCATGGAGTACATGACCGACAAGACCCGCCTCGAATGGAAAATCGCCCAGGTCGCCGGGGTCGTCAACGAACTGATTCCGACGTATCGCAAAAACCTGGCGCCCTGACCGAGGGAGAAATCCTGCCATGCGACCCTCCCTGCCTGTCATTCTGCTTTTCCTGTTCCTCATGCTCTGCCTGGCCGCCGCTTACTTCCTGACCGGCTCCCTCCAGCGCACCAGCAAAGCCAGCCAGCAACAACCACCACAGGCCGCCGCCCCCCCGCCAGCGAACACGACGCCGGCCGACGACCGCACGCCGTTGCCACCAACCGGTCGTTGAAAAAAAACGACTTTGCGATATAGTATTAAGTTTTACCATCGGCCGGCCGTGATGCGACCATCCGACCGGCGTTCTGGCGTTTACACGTTCCTTTTTGCAACCCTCACCAACCCTCTTCAGCCGAACCATGCCAACCTACGAATACAAATGCGAACAGTGCGGAGTGCACTTCGACCACTTCCAGAGCATGACCTCCGAACCCCTGCAGACTTGCCGGACCTGCGGCGGCAAACTGCGCCGCCTGATCGGCGAGGGCGCCGGCATCATCTTCAAGGGCAAAGGCTTCTACTGCACTGACTACCGCAACAAAAACAGCGTCAGCAGCGAAGCGCAGGAAAGCAAAACGCCCGACCCCGCGCCGAAAGCCGACACGACCGCCGCCAAAACCGACGCGGCGCCCAAGGCGACAGCCAAAACCGGCACCGCCGCCTCCTGAACCGCACCGGGAAACGAGCGCCCGAACACGTGCATCCCCAAGCCACCCGAGCGCCCGAACTCTTCCGCCCTTCCCATTACCAGAGGAATGCTCGACCATGATCAATTGTCCAAAATGCGGCACCGACAACCTGCTCAACGCCATCTTCTGCCGCGGCTGCGGCGAGAAGCTGGAGCTGAATGAACTAAAGCCGGAAGCCTTCCTGCCGCCGCCCCTGACCACGGCCCAGAAAGTCATGAAGATCGTCAACAAGGTCGGCTCCATCGTCATCGGAACCCTTTTAGTCGTCATCATCGTCGGCCTGTTCTGCCCGGTCGGCGGCATCATCGCCCCGGAAGGCGAACCGTCCGCCGAAGCCAGCAAGAACTTCGCCGAAGCCCAGAAGTCCGGCGCCCCGGCCGCGGCCAAGCGCACCTCCCGGCGCCAGCCGAACACCGCCCCGGCGCCCGTCGCGGACCGGTCCTTCGCGTTCAGCAGCGAAGACGCCACCGCCCTGGTCAACAAGGCCATGTCCCTGCCGCGCAACAACCCGGACGACAAAATGCCGCCGCAACACCTCAGCATCGACTTCCAGGACGACGGCGCCGTCCGCCTGGTCCTGACCTGCAAGCTGATGGGCAAGCTCCCCATGCACAATGTGGTGATCGCCAAGCCAACCGTGGAAAACAACACCCTGGCCATGCACGTCGACAGCGCCCGCATCGGCTTCCTGCCCATGCTCGGCGGCTTGAAAACGAAAGTCGTCGAAAAATTCACCCGCCTGAGCAGCGGCTGCGCGCCGCTGCAGAATGTCGAAAAGAACTTGAAGCGCGCCAGCATCACCGCCGGACGCGTCAACATCACCGTCGGCAAGAAATAATCGCGGCGGGCGGAGTCCGCCCGCTGTCATCGGCTCGCCCGACGTGCTCAACCATGCCCTTATGGCATGACAGGGAGACTTGGCATGGCTGCAACGCCGCCCCCGGAAATTTACGGCGTCAGCGAGCTGACCAGGCACATCAAGCAGATCCTTGGCCAGGCCTTTCCGCCCTTCTGGCTGCGCGGCGAAATCAGCGAATGCAAGATCAACACGCAGTCCAGCCATGTCTATTTCACGCTGAAGGACTCCGGGGCTCAGATCGCGGCCGTCTTCTTCCGTGGCGGCCGGGTGTTCCAGGAGCTGCGCCTGGCCGCCGGCGTGGAAGTCGATGTCTACGGCCAGCTGACGGTCTATGAACCGCACGGCAACTACCAGGTCATGGTTTCCAGCATCCGCGCCCATGGCCTCGGAGACCTCCATCTCCGCTTCGAGGAAATGAAGCAGCGCCTGCAGGCCGAAGGCCTGTTCGATCCGCAACGCAAACGCCCGATCCCGCCCATGCCGAACTGCGTCGGCATCGTCACGTCCCGCGACGGCGCCGCCCTGCAGGATTTCCTCAACGTGCTCCACCGCCGTTTTGCCGGCATGCGGGTCCGCATCGCCCCTACCCTGGTTCAGGGCAACGACGCCGCCCGCCAGGTCGCCGCCGCCATCGCCTATCTGAACAGCACCGCCGCCTGCGACGTCATCGTCGTCACCAGAGGCGGGGGCAGCATGGAGGACCTCTGGCCCTTCAACGAGGAAGCCGTGGCCAGGGCCGTCGCGGCCTCCGCCATTCCGGTCATCAGCGCCGTCGGCCACGAACGCGACTTCACCATCTGCGACTTCGCCGCCGACCACCGCTCCGCCACCCCGTCCGTTGCCGCCGAACAGGTCGTGGAAGCAAAGGCCCGCCTGCACGAACGCGTTGTCCACGCCCGGCAACGGCTACGCAACGCCCTGCTGCTGCGAATGGCCAACCTGCGCCAACGCCAAGCCCAGGCCGCCGCCTGCCCATTTTTCAACCATCCGGAAGAATTGCTCAACCGCCGGGCGCAACAGCTCGACCACCTGATGCTGAGACTGGCCCAGACCCTCCCGCGGCGGGCCGAACAGGCCGCCCTGCGCGCCCAGGCGGCCGCCAGCCGCCTGGCCAGATCCATGCCCGCCGCTCTGCAGACCCGCCAGGCCCGCCTCGAAAATGTCCGGCGGGCTCTGCAGGCCCTGAATCCAACCGCCGTCCTGACCCGCGGCTACAGCATCCTGCTGGCCGCAAACGGCCGAGCCGTCCGCTCCACCGCCGACACCAGCGTTGACGCTGGCCTGCTGGCCTTGCTCGGAACCGGAAAACTCAACGTCAAGGTGACGAAAATCATTCCGAAAGAGGACAACCATGGCTGACAACGACCTCACGACGCTGAAATTCGAAGACGCCCTGGCCCGCCTGGAAGCCATTGTCAGCCAGCTGGAAAGTGGCAGCCTATCCCTGGAAGACAGCATGGCCCGGTTCGAGGAAGGCATGCGCCTCAACAAAATCTGCTCCGACAAACTGGCCGAAGCCGAAAGCAAAATCGAAATGCTGGTCAAACGCGCCGACGGGACCCTGGAATGGGCCGACTACAATCCCAAGCCGAACGGCGCCCAGTGAAAACACGTCCGAACAGCCCCCGTCGAAAGATTCACCCGCAGATGGCGGTAGATGGCGTAAATTTTCACGGCGCCTGAAAATCGGCGCTCTTTGGTGCAATCCGCGGATAAAACAAAGGTGCTACTGCCGATAATCACGTCATGGGCATCGGCGCCATGCCCTTGAAGAAGCGCAAAAGACTTTGCTGGGGACTTTTCGGATGGCTTCTCGCCAGCCCGCCGCCCTTCGCCCGTCGCCGGCGGCAATCGCTCCCGGCTGGTTTCAATTTCCCGATTTCATGCTACATTTAGGGACGCCGAAGCCCTCGTGTCCCGAGCCTGGAAAAAGCATCGCGTACGGAGAAAGCCCTGATGAACAACGCCTCCATCACCAAGGAAATTGACTGGTTCTGCTACCATATCGTCGCCGAAAAACTGCTCACCCGGGATGACTGCGTCGCCGTGCTGGAGGCCATTGAAGCCGAAAAGCTCGCGCCGGACTTGGATCTCTTTGTCAGTGTGTTGAAAGACAACAACCTCTGTCCGGATAGCGTTAAATTTGACCAGTTCACGGCCATGGCCAAGGAAGAAGCCAAGGTCTTCGGCTTCCCGCCCCGCAGCATCCTGTCCACGCCGGCCACTCCCTCCGCGCCCGCCCGCCCGCCGGCCCCCTCGACTCCCCCTCCAGCTGCCCAGCCGGCCAAAGGCGGCGCCCTGCCGCTTCCCACCGGCGCCAAAAACGCCTGGCTATTGGACTGGCCGGATCTCTCCCAAGCTGACCGTCTCGACCGGGACGACGCCTTGCAGCTGCTGAGAGACTTCCTCCACAAGGCCCGGGAAAACAACTGCAGCGACGTCCACCTCTCGGCCGGCGCCGTGCCTTTTGTCCGGCGCTATAAACACATCCACCTGATTCCCGGCCAGGACATTCTCAGCCGCGAAGCCGCCGCCGCGATCAATTACGCCCCCCTCACCGAAGCCCAGCACAGGCGCTTCGAGGAACACCACGACCTCGACTACTGCTACAACATCGAAGGCGACGACCGCTACCGCACCAACCTCCTCTACCAACGACTCGGGCCGGCCGGGTCGTACCGGGTGATTGACAAATCGGTCCGACCCATCTCCGATCTCGGCTTCAAGGACCCGAGTGTCATTGAAAAACTTACTACCTACAACCAGGGGCTGATCCTGCTCACCGGCCCGGCCGGATGCGGCAAGTCGTCTACCCTGGCCGCCCTGGTCGACTACATCAACATCAAACGCCAGGATCACATCGTCTCCGTCGAAGACCCAATCGAAATCATTCATCCGCCCAAGGGCTGCAACGTCAACCAGCGCGAAATCTCGCACCATACGAAAAGCTTCGGCAACGCACTGCGGGCCGCTTTGCGCGAAGACCCCGACGTCATTGTCATCGGCGAAATGCGCGACCTCGAAACCATCGAAATGGCCATCCACGCTTCGGAAACCGGCCACCTGGTCATCGGAACCCTCCATACCAACAGCGCGTCGGAAACCATGAACCGGATCCTCGACGTGTTTCCCCACAACCAACAAGCCCAGATCCGCGCCATGGTCGCGGAAAGCCTGAAGGCCGTCGTCTGTCAGGAACTGCTCCCCAATAAAAACGATGACGGCGTCGTCCTCGCCGCGGAGATTCTGCTCGGCACCCTGGCCGTCTCGAATCTGATCCGCGAAGGCAAGACCTATCAGCTGCAGTCGACGATCCAGACCAGCAAGCACATCGGCATGGTCACCATGGAGCAAAGCTATTTCGATCTCTATGAAGCCGGCAAGCGCAGCTATGACCAGACGCTGCCCCTGATCCGGAATCCGGACATGATCCGGCAAATGCAGATGATCGAAGCCAAACGCCTCACCGGCGGCGGCCGCAATGCGCCCCCGCCCCCCCCCCCGCCCGCGCCCGCCGCCAGCTCCGAAGGCCCCGCCCCGGATCCAGCCAAGCCCAAACGCAAATGGTTCTGAACCGGCCTGGACAACACCACGCCATGACGTGACCTGACTTCTGCCACTGCGACCTCCATCGACAAGGAACAGAATATGCCGAAGATTGACGAATATCTGATCACCATGATTGAAAAGGGCGGGTCCGATCTCCATCTGTGCTCTACCCTACCGCCGAAAATCCGCGTGCACGGCATTCTGGAAGCCCTGCCCGTCCCGCCGATCCCCGCCGACGACATGCGCGAACTGCTGCGCGAAATCTGCCCGGAAAACAAATGGGAGTGGTACCTCTCCAATCTTGACCAGGACCTGGCCTATGAAATTCCCGGCAAGGCCCGTTTCCGCGTCAATTTCCTGTTCAACCACTATGGCCCAGGGAGCGTGCTCCGCGTCATTCCCACCAAAATTTTGTCGATCGACCAATTGAAGCTGCCCCCGGTTTTGCGCGAAGTCTGCGAATACACTCGCGGCCTGGTCCTGGTCACCGGCCCGACCGGCAGCGGCAAGTCAACGACCCTGGCTTCCATGATTGACTATATCAACGACACCCAGAACAAACATATCATCACCATCGAGGACCCGATCGAATTCGTCCACCCCAACAAGAAATCCGTCATTGTCCAACGCGAGGTCGGCGCCGACACGACCGCCTTCGGCGTGGCCCTGCGCGGCGCCATGCGCGCCGACCCCGACATCCTCCTCGTCGGCGAAATGCGCGACTTGGAAACCATGGCTCTGGCCCTGACCTGCGCGACCATGGGCATGCTCGTCTTCGCCACCCTCCACACCAATAATGCGCCCAAAACGGTCGACCGTATCATCGACACTTTCCCGGCCGAGCAACAGCCCCAAATCCGCGCCATGCTGGCCCAGTCCCTGAGCGCCGTCGTCTCCCAGCTGCTGTGCCGCACCAAGGATGGCAAGGGCCGCATCGGCAGCTTCGAAATCCTGCTGAAGCACGACGGCCTGCCCGCCACCATCCGCGAAGGCCAGATCGCCAACATCCGCAGCATCATCGAACAATCCAGCGGCCGCGGCATGCGGAGCATGGACAACGACTTGATGCGCCTGTTGAAAGAGGGCATCATCACGCCGATGGAGGCCTACATGAAGTCGACGAACAAACAGGATTTCGAACCGCTGCTCGACGCCGCCGACCGGCAGAGCCTCCGCAGCACCGAGGGCTGAACAAGCCCCCTGCCGATGCGCCAGCCGGCTGCTGCCGACCACGCCGGAAAACGCCAGCACGTCGCGGCCGCCAGCAACATTGGAAAGCGGAAGCCGGCCGCCGGCCGCCGATGTCACTCCGCCAGAAAAGGCGGCGTCTCGGCTCGGCCGTCGCCCTTGCCATTCACGGCCAGCGCTTCCAGCTCCACCAGCCAGGCCGGCCGGCATACCGGGGCCTGCACCACGTTCATGGGCAAGCCCGCGGGCAGACGCGGCCGCAACATGCCCAGGGCGACCTTCGCGTCGGCCGGGTCACGCAGATAAAGCGTCGCCACGACCAGGTCGGACAGCGCGGCGCCTCCGAAAGCCAGCAAGGCTTCGATATTGTCCAGCAGCCGAGCCGCCTGGCAGGCCGGATCGCCCGCATGCAGGGTGCGGCCAAACTTGTCAATGCTCGCCGTCCCGGAAACCAGATAATGGGAGCGGTCGCGGTGCACTACCCGCGCGCCACGCTCAAAACTGACGCCGTAGTCAATCGTCCGGGACAGCATCTCCGGCGCCTGCAGATAGGTAACCTGGCTGGCCGCCAGGCCGGCTATCGCCAAGGCGTCCAGCTTGACCAGGGAATGCGGGTTTTCCATGCGGCCCTCAATCCCGGTGCTGGCAATGAAATGCGTGTCCGCCGTCAAACCGTGCGCGGCGAAAAACTCATTGCGGGCCTTGACCAGACCGGCGTAGTTGTTGTCGATGTCGCGGCAGTACAGCCAGGTCCGGACGACATGGTCGGCGACGTTCAGGCCTTTTTCCCCCAGCTGTCCGGCCAAGGTTTGAAACGACGCGGCGGTGTCCCGCCCCGAATCCCCCGCCGGGGCCAGGGCGCCCGGCAACCAGAGGACGGCTTGCGACAAGGGACGGCCCAGGCACCAAGCCTCGACCGCGACTCTGGCGCCGGAAACCGGCGCCTGCCCAACCAAGGACGCTTTTTCCGTCAAGCCGGTCGACGCCAGCGCCGCCCGGAAAACCGGCGCCTGGTTGGCGATGTCGCTGAAAAAAAAGCGCAAGCAGTCAAGGTCTTCGGGCCGGCGGCCGGCGCCGGCCAGCACCGCCAGAAAGTCATCAAGGAAGGCCGCGGCCTCGGAGAGGAATGTTTTATGCGAACGTGATTCACCAACAAAAAAACACTCCTGCCCGAAG
>JAKLHU010000210.1 GCA_022709995.1 Verrucomicrobiota bacterium
CGACTCGGCGTCTGACCCTGGCTTTCAGCACAACGCCTTGTACGGCCAAGACCGAAGAGTGCAGCGCCTAGGCTGCGTCCGGCTCGCCGCGCCGACTCGGTGTCTGCCCCTGGCTTTCAGCACAACGCCTTGTACGGCCAAGACCGAAGAGTGCAGCGCCTGGGCTGCGCCCGGCTCGCCGAGCCGCTTTTTCGCGGAATCTGCCAAGGCCTCCGGGCTATATGCGTTATGGCTGGGAGAGAGTCTTTCCCCATTCCGGCATCTCACGGGGTTGGTCAAGTATCATCTTCTCTCTGCACCTTTCGCACAATCGCGTTTTTTGCCGCCTGCCGGTTTTATTTTCAGGCAAATGCCTGTATATTTTACATCAGCAAAGGAAGCCGGTTGCGTCGGTTTCCAGTTGATTTTGTTGGTCATCCGGCAATTTTGCTTATTTTCAGTGCAATCAGGAAAAAGATCATGGCTTCAGTGCTTCCCTTTGCCGCCGTTCTGGCGGATGAGCATGCCGCCCAGGTGGCGACCCTGCCGTATGACGTGATGAACCGCTCTGAGGCCGCCGCCATGGCCAAGGGCAATCCCTTCAGCTTCCTGCGCGTGACCAGGTCGGAAATCGATCTGCCGGAAGGCGTCAATCCTTATGACGGGGCCGTCTACGCCAAGGCTGCGGAAACCTGGCAGGAACTCCGGAAGACGACCTTGCGGCGCGATGACTCCGAATCGTATTATGTTTATTCCCTGGTCATGAATGGCCGCCGCCAGACCGGTGTCGTGGCCACGCCCACCGTTGACGACTATGACCGCGATGTCATCCGCAAGCATGAGCGGACCCGCAAGGAAAAAGAAGACGACCGCACCCGCCACATCTCCACCCTGCGGGCCCAGACCGGGCCGGTGTTTCTGACCTATCGCGATGACGATGCCGTCGACGCCATCGTCGCCCGGACCATGGCCGGGCCGACCCTGTTTGATTTCACCGCCAGCGACGGCATCCGCCACAGCGGCTGGCGCGTGGCGGCCGCGGACACGGCGACGATGCGCCAGGCTTTTGCTCGGGTGCCCGTGCTTTATATTGCGGACGGCCATCACCGGGCCGCCAGCGCCAGCCGGGCCCGGGCCGCCTTGGCGGCGGCCGGCAAACCCGGCCAGTCCGATCGTTTTCTGGCCGTTATTTTCCCGGCCGGGCAATTGCGCATCCTGCCCTACAATCGTCTGGTGTCGGATCTTCATGGTCTGACTCCGGCGGCGTTCCAGGCGGGATTGGCGAAGGTCGCCCTGGTCAAGCCGTCGACCTCCGGGACACCCGTCCGGCCCGGGACCGTGTGCATGTATCTGGAGAAGAGATGGTGGACGCTCGAGTTTGCGGCGGATCCCGCCGCGTCGCCGATTGACGCCTTGGATGTCAGCGTCTTGCAGAACCGGGTTTTGCAGCCGCTCCTTGGCATCGACGATCCGCGCACGAGCAAGCGCATTGACTTTGTCGGCGGCATCCGCGGCCTCGGCGAGCTGGAGAAGCGCGTCAACAGCGGTGACGCCGCGGTGGCTTTCTCCCTGTATCCGACGACGGTGGCGCAATTGATGGCGATCGCCGATGCGGGCCAGATCATGCCGCCCAAGTCAACCTGGTTTGAACCCAAGTTGCGCGACGGTCTGTTCGTGCACGAGATTTGAGCGCGGGGCATCGGTCCCGCCCGTAGTTACCCCAGTCAGGAACAACCATGCAGATCATCAACGGTCAGATTTTTCTGGAAGACGTGCCGGTGACGGCGTTGGCCGCCGCTTACGGCACGCCGACGTATGTCTACGAGGAAAACCGCATCCGCGCCAATTTCCGGCGGGCCCTGGCGGCTTTCCGCAAGTACTATGACAACTTCCGTTTTTTTTACGCGATCAAGGCCAACAACAATTTAGCGGTGGCCAACATCCTGCGCCAGGAGGGCGCCGGCATCGACGCCGCCAGCGTCAATGAAATTCTCCTGGCTCAGAAGCTCGGCCTGGGCGGCGAAGATGTCATGTTCAGCGGCAATTTCCTATCCGACGACGACATCCGCCAGGGCTTGGAAAGCGGCGTCATCTTCAATCTGGACGACATTACGCTGCTGCCGCGGGTGATCCAGCTCGGGCGGCCGGAATTCATCTCTTTCCGGGTCAATCCCGGCTATGGCCAGAGTGAAGTCGGCGACTTTGTCACCAATGCCGGCCCCGGGGCCAAATTCGGCGTTCATCCCGACCAGGTCATGGACGCTTACCGTCTGGCCAAGGCGGCCGGCGTGAAACGGTTTGGCGCGCATATGATGCCCGGGTCGTGCATCCGCGACCCCGAGTATTTCCGGTTCATCACCGAGCTGTTGATGGACATCATCGGCCGAGTCGGCAAGGAACTGGCCATCAATTTTGAGTTCATTGACTTGGGGGGCGGCCTGGGCATACCGTACAAGCACGGCGATCATCTGCTTGACATTGAAAAGGCGGCCGCCCTGGTCGCCGGCGTGTTCCAGAAGAAGATTGTGGAATACGGCTTGAAGCCGCCCTGTCTGATGATGGAGCCGGCGCGGTATTTCGTCGCCGATGCCGGCTATATCCTCGGCCGGGTGCATGCGATCAAGGACAGCTACAGCCGGATCATCGGCACCGATGTGAGCATGAACACGCTGGCACGGCCAGCCATGTACGGGTCGTATCATCACATCTATGTCAACGGCCGCGAGGACGAACCGCGCACCAAGGTCGGATTGTGCGGGCAGGTCTGCGAAAACACCGACTTCTGGGTGCGTGACCGCGAGCTGCCGTCCGGCACGGCTTTGGGCGACATCATCGTGGTGGAGAATGCCGGCGCCTACGGCTATGCCATGAGCTACCAGTACAACGGTCGCCTGAAGCCGGCGGAAGTCCTGGTCAACGGCAAACAGCACTGGCTGATTCGGGAGCGCGAGACGATTGACGACCTGGTGCGCAACGTGACCGTGCCCGCGCATTTACGGCGGTGAGGGGCCGGTGCGGGCGTGAAAGTATGAAGGCCTTGATTTGCTGGCATGACCGAATATAGTCCATTTCAGAATTGCCGTTGGCGTGGCCTGGTCCATTCGAGCTGGCGGTCGGCTTTGGCCGAACTGGACGCGTGGCTGGCGGCCAATCCCGGCACTGTCCTGGTGGCCAAAAGGACCCGCCGGGTCTTTCGGGCCAACACGGCCCAAGGGGTGGTCTACGTCAAGGTCATCCGTAGCCTGCAGGAAGGCGGCAGCCTTTTCAAGAAGGCGTTGGCGGCGGTCAAGTGGTACTGCCGGTCCTCTCGTGCGGTCGGCGTCCTGAACATCAGCAATGCCATGCTTGCCCAGGGCATCGGCTGCCCGGAGCCTGTTCTGGCGGCTCGCCGCCGCAACGCCGCCGGCTGGCCGGAGGACATTTTCATCAGCCGGGAGGTCGCCTGTCCGTCCGTGCTGTCGCTTGTGCTTCAGCAGCCGGAGGGCAAGCGGCAGGAGGCGATTCTGGCCAGCGCCGGCCGCGGCATCGCCCGGCTTCACAACCACGGCTTTGTGCATGGCGACTGCATCCCCGGCAATCTCTGCCAGGCGCCGGACGGGTCGTTGGTTTTTCTGGACAATGATCGCACCAGGATCACGCCTGTGTTCGGGGCCGAAGGCGCCCGCCTGAACAACCTCATTCAATTTCTTGCCCGTTTGCCCGCCATCGCGAACCGTGAGCGCCTTGTCGCGACCTTTCTGCAAGCCTATGCCGAAGCAAATGGCGAGGAAGCCATGTTTGGAACCAAACAAAAAGACAGACTGATGCGGAAGCTGGAGACCCGCCTGGCCTTGCTGGCGGCAAAGCGCGCCCGCAAAGTCCAAGCCCGGACTGTTTAAAACGCCAGCCGCTGCCAATTCCATGCCAAGGCCGACGGAGGCGTTGCTCGGGTCCGCCCTTGGCCCGGTGCCTTCAACCAGGCTGGAATGGTGTGTTCAACGTCGTTTTTTTACGGTCAATGCTTAACAAGGAGCAATCATCGCATGCGCCTTCACATCCGGCCTGAATGGCAGACAATCCTGAAGGAAAACAACTTGGACAGCTATCCGGCCCTGTTGAATTTCCGGGGCGCCGCCTGCATGTCCAGTCATACTCGTGGGGCCACATGGCGGCTGGTGCTGTCTGATGGTCAGGTCATTTTCATCAAGCAGGATTATTACACCAAGTATCAGCCGATCATCCGTTACCTGATGCGGGGGCGCAAGCCGCTGTGCAATACTGTCAAAGAACGCCAGGCATTCGCCTTGGCAGCCAGGCATGGATTCGTGGTTCCGGAAGTCGTTGTCTGGGGGGAACACCGGCGGTTCGGCCTGCCTCACACCGGGGTGATGGTCATGCTTCCGCTGGATGGCGTCCCGGTCGATCGCTTTGCCGCCGATCCCAACAACCAGGCGCAGGCGCCAGAGGTGATTGCCAGGGCGGAAGACACGCTGGCTCAGTTGCAGGCCTGCCGTCTGGACTGGAAAATCGACTGCAAGCCCGAGCATTTTTTCCTTTTGAAAGATGGCTCTATTGGCCTCATTGACCTGGAACGCCTGACGCAACGCTCGAAGCCGCTCGCCAGCGATTACTGCCGGATGCAGCGGGAGCGATTCCGCTCGCTGCTGCCGGAACCCTACCGAAGCCGGTCGTAATCGGCGCCGCCACCGTACCAGGGCGGCCCGCCGCTGGTCAGTTCAAGCGTCATGCCGCGACAGGGCGAGGAACGGCGCGACCGGGCGTGGCAAGGGCGATTTCCGACGATCGGCGCAGGGGGGACGGCTCCTGGCGGAGAAGGCTGATTCCCGTTCCGCCGAGGGAGACA
>JAKLHU010000211.1 GCA_022709995.1 Verrucomicrobiota bacterium
CGATCCTTCCCAAACCCAACCCCAGTCAACCCGTAGCCCAAGGGCCCGCCCCGCCCGCGACGCGGGCCAGAAAGCAACCATGACTGCCGATCCTCAAGTCAACAAACTGGAAACGGAAATCCTGGCGGACGCCAAAGCCAAGGCCGAACGCACGGTTGCCCGCGCCCAAAACGATGCGGACACCCTGCGCACGGAAGCGCAAAACCTCGCCACCCGCAAACGCGAAGAACGCCTCCGCGAAGCCGAAGCCCAGGCCGACGCCAGAGCGAGGGCCATCCTCGTGGACGTCCAGCAGGAAGCGCGCCGGCATTGGCTCCTGCAACGGGAGAAATGTCTTGAGAGCCTCCTCGGCCAGGCCCTCGAACAGGCCTTCCAGGCCAGCGGCGAAGAACGCTCCCAGTCCCTGCGCAATCTGGCCGTCGAGGCCCTGCAGACGCTGGGTCCGACGCCCTGCCTGGTCGAGATCGCACCGGCCGACGCGGCGCTCGTCACGCCGGCCTGGCTCCAAAACCTCGCAGCCGAACTGTTTGGACCGCAGACCGCCATCGATTTCACGGTTCAGATCAACCCGGACCTCCGCGGCGGCCTGCAGTGCACGACCCCCGATCAAGCCCGCCGCTTTGACAACACCTACGCCAGCCGCCTGCGCTGGATGAAGACCGAACTCCGCGACCTCGCCGCCAAGACTACCTGAGCCGGCGACGGCCAATCCGACGACCAACGACCAACCGCCAACCGCTGCCAGCCGGCGCCTTCATCCTTCTAACCCAGAGACATTAACAGACCATGTCCAGTGACCATCGAGAACACATCGGCGAAATCATCCGGGTGAACGGCCCCATCGTGGAAGCCCGCCACATGGAACACGCCGGCACGCTGGAAGTCGTCGAGGTCGGCGCCCTGCGCCTGATCGGCGAAGTCATCAAGGTGCACCGCGGCGCCGCCACCATCCAAGTCTACGAAAACACCAGCGGCCTCCGCCCCGGCGAAGCGGTCACCTGCACGTCGCGGCCGCTCTCCGTACGGCTCGGGCCGGGCCTGCTGGGAACCATCTACGACGGCATCCAGAGACCTCTGGACCGCATCGCCGCCATCAGCGGCGCCATGATCAAACGCGGCGAAAAAACCGATCCCCTCGACACCGCCCGGCTCTGGCATTTCCAGCCGCAGGGCCGACCCGGCGACCGGCTCGAACCAGGTACGCCCTTCGGCGAAGTCCAGGAAACGCTCAGCATCAACCACCGCCTCCTGACCCCGCCGGACGTGGCCGGCACCATCGTTTCAATCGTCGCGGAAGGCGATTACAACGGCGACCAACCCCTGGCCATAGTCAAACTCGACGGGGGCGGTGAGCGGCCGCTCACCATGTTCCAGTACTGGCCGGTCCGGCAGCCGCGACCCGTCCGACAGCGACTCGCCCTCCAGCAACCCCTCCTGACCGGACTCCGCGTCATCGACGCCTTCTTCCCCATCGCCAAAGGCGGCGCCGCCGCCATCCCCGGCGGCTTCGGCACCGGCAAAACCATGACCCAACAGGCCCTCGCCAAATGGTCAGACGCCCACATCATCGTCTACATCGGCTGCGGCGAACGCGGCAATGAAATGACCGAAGTCCTCCGCGAATTCCCGGAACTGGTCGACCCGCGCACCGGACGGTCGCTGATGGAACGCACCATCCTCATCGCCAACACCTCCAACATGCCGGTCGCGGCCCGCGAAGTCAGCATCTACACCGGCATCACCCTCGCCGAATACTACCGCGACATGGGCTACGACGTCGCCGTCATGGCCGATTCGACCTCCCGCTGGGCCGAAGCGCTGCGCGAACTGTCAGGCCGACTGGAGGAAATGCCGGCCGACGAGGGCTTCCCCGCCTATCTGCCGGCGCGCCTTGCCGGCTTTTATGAACGCGCCGGCAAGGTCGAAACCATGGAAGGCAAAGAGGGCTCGGTGTCGGTCATCGGCGCCGTCTCCCCCCCCGGCGGCGACTTTTCCGAGCCGGTCACCCAGCACACCAGCCGCTTCATCCGCTGCTTCTGGGCCCTGGACCGGGACCTCGCCAATGCCCGCCACTACCCGGCCATCAGCTGGATCAACAGCTACAGCGAATACCTGGTCGAAATCGCCGACTGGTGGAAGAACCGCGACCTCGACTGGCCCGCCAACCGACAGGTCATCATGGAAATCCTGCAGGAGGAAACCACCCTGCAGCACATTGCCAAGCTCGTCGGCCCCGACGCCCTCCCCGACGCCCAACGCCTGACCCTGCTGGTCGCCGAAATCATCAAAAACGCCTTCCTCCAGCAGAATTCCTTCGACGAGATCGACATGTACTGCTCGCCCGCCAAACAATCCTGGATGATGGCCATGCTGGTGAAATTCACCCGGCGCAGCCGCGGCGTCATCCGCAAGGGCGGCGCCCTCGCCGACATCCAGAAGCTCCCCGGACTCGAACGGCTCCTCCGCATGAAAAGCGAAATCGACAACGGTGACACCAAGGCCATGGCCGCCCTCGAACAACTCCTCAGCAATGGCCTCGACGCTCTCGACCGGAGGTTCGCCGGATGAAAATGCCTGGACTCGAATACCGCGGCGTGAAAAACATCGACGGACCGCTGCTGTTCATCGACAACATCCGCCACGTCGCCTATGACGAACTGGTCACCATCACCGCGCCGGACGGCGAAGAACGGCTGGGACAGGTCCTGGACGTGACCGCCACCAGCGCCGTCGTCCAGGTCTTCGGCGGCACCGACGCCCTGTCGCCGGCGGGGACCAAGGCCCGGTTCCTCGGCGAATCTCTCCGCATCCCCGTCAGCCGGGAAATGCTGGGACGGGTCTTCGACGGCCTGGGCCGGCCCAAGGACGGCCTGCCCATGCCCCTCAACGCCGACTATCTCGATGTCAACGGCCTGCCGGTCAACCCCTACGCCCGCGAATACCCGCGCGACTTCATCCAGACCGGCATCTCCGCCATCGACCTGATGAACACCCTCGTCCGCGGCCAGAAACTGCCGATCTTCTCCGGCAACGGCCTGCCCCACAACCGCATCGCCGCCCAGATCGCCCGCCAGGCAAAGCTCCTGAATGAAGACGTCGACTTCGCCATCGTCTTCGCCGCCATGGGCGTCAAACATGACGTCGCCCACTTCTTCATCGACTCGTTCCAAAAAAGCGGCGTGCTCAACAACGTGGCCATGTTCCTGAGCCTGGCGGACGACCCCTCGGTCGAGCGCCTGATCACCCCCAGGTCCGCCCTCACCCTGGCCGAACACCTGGCCTTCACCGAAGGCATGCACGTCCTGGTGCTCATCACCGACATGTCCAACTACTGCGAAGCCCTGCGCGAGATTTCAACGGCGCGCGGCGAAATCCCGAGCCGCAAAGGCTATCCCGGCTATCTCTACAGCGACCTGGCCTCCATCTACGAACGCGCCGGCCGCCTGCGCAACGGCGCCGGCAGCATCACCCAAATGCCGATTCTGACCATGCCGAGCGACGACATCTCGCACCCGATCCCCGACTTGACCGGCTACATCACCGAAGGCCAGATCGTGCTCGAACGCGAGATGTTCCAACGCGGCATCTACCCGCCGGTGGCCGGCCTGCCGTCGCTGTCGCGCCTGATGAAGGACGGCATCGGCAAGGACCGCACCCGCGCCGACCACCCCCACGTCGCCTCGCAGCTGTTCGCCGCCTACTCCAAGGTCAAAGACATCCGCTCCCTGGCCTCCGTCATCGGCGAAGAGGAACTCAGCCCGGTCGACAAGCTCTTCATCAAATTCGGACTCGAATTCGAAAACCGCGTCATCGCCCAAAACGAATTTGAAAACCGCACCATCGAACAGACCATCGACCTGGGCTGGGACGTGCTCAAAATTCTCCCGCGGGCGGAACTGCTCCGCGTCAGCGAGGAGGAATTGAAAGCGCACTACGACCAGGCGGCCAGACCGGAGACGCTGCGATGAGCCGACTCAACATCGCCCCGACCAAAAGCAGCCAGCTGGTCCTGAAACGAAGCCTGCGCATGGCCTCGGAGGGCTTCACCCTCTTGGAACAGAAGCGCGAAATTCTGGTCATGGAACTCATGCGCCTGCTCGACCGGGTCAAGCAGGTCCAGGCCGAACTCGCCGTCCGCCGCCAGAAAGCCTACTCCACCCTCCGCCAGGCCTTGGCCCACAACGGCTATCACCACCTGCGCAACATCGCCGGCGGCATCCACTACGACCACCAAATCAAGGCCGGCGTCCGCGTCACCGCCGGGGTCAAAATTCCCACTATCGCCATCCGACAGGGCCAATTCCACTCCCAGTTCGGCTTCGCCAGCACCGACTCGCTCGTCGACCAGACCATGGTCGACTTCCTCGACCTGCTGGAAACCGCCGGCAAACTGGCCGAACTGGAGACCTCCGTCTGGCTCCTCGCCCGCGAACTGAAAAAGACCCAGCGCCGCGTCAACGCCCTGGAGCAAATCTTCATCCCCAACTACAAGGACACCCTCCGCTACATCGCCGAAGCCCTCGAAAGCAAGGAACTCGACTCCTTCTTCACCATGAAAATGGTCAAGAAAAAACTCACCAAGGCCAAAGAAGAACCCACGCCCGAACCAGCCGAGACGCCCGAACAGACCGGCCAGACGACGACAACGCCCTGACCCGGCCGGCCACCCGCGCCTGCGCCGGCCACCCGAGGCGCACCCCCTTCTCGTCCTGGCATCTTCCCGAAACTCCTTCTCCGCGACCTGCCCTACCACCCAAAATCAGACGCGATCATCCACCCGATTATCCTGCCGGGAGGAGAACTTTGCCGGCGC
>JAKLHU010000212.1 GCA_022709995.1 Verrucomicrobiota bacterium
CAGGCTGCCGTAAGTAGTCCAGCCTTCAGGCTGCCGTATGGTGTCCAGCCTTCAGGCTGCCGTAAGTAGTTCAGCCTTTAGGCTGCTGCCGATGGTTTTTCGGCCGCGTTTCCCGCCGTGTCCAGTTCGGGCTCGTCTACAAGACTTGTTCCGCCGCCTGGCGCAGGTTTGCTATGATTTTGCTGGTGTCGTCCTCGGAGCGGTCGGGATGCGTTCCGACCAGAATGGACCGATTGAGAATGTCCAGGGAGGCGGCACATTGATCTTTGGTCAGATCGCGGCGGCAGTCGGCGTTTTCCTTGAGGTTGTACGGATTCAAGGCCGGGTGGTGCGCGCCCTGTTTGGCAAAGATGGGGTCCCATTCCGTGTAGACATGGCGGCCGGTCTTGCCAGCAATGGTGCAGGGGTAGATTTTCTGGAAGGCGAGCGCGTGTTCCGCCGAGGGCAGCAGGAAGCCGGCGTGGGTGCCGCATTCACAGTCAAGGCTGTTGGCCTTGAGCGGTTTCAGGCCGGCGTCGGCGGTCTCGGCCAGAATGCGCGTCTTTTGCGCCCGCATCTTGGCAATCATGTCATCGATGCGGTCGAGCTGGCAGTTCATGACGGCGCCTTCGATTTCCGATGCCCGCGAGCCGCTGCTGACAAACGGCGTCCCGTTGGCCTGGCGGCCGTCCCAATAGAACCGGCAGCAGTCGACCATGCACCCCATCCGGGGCAGGGCTTCGTCGTTGTTGGTGACCGCCGCGCCGCCTTCGCCGCACGTCATGTTCTTATAGTAGTTGAAGCTGAAGGCGCCGGCGTCGCCAATGCCGCCGACTTTGCGGCCGCGGTAGCCGCCGCCGACGCACTGGCAGGCGTCTTCAATGACCTTGAGCTGGCGCCGGCGGGCAATCGCCATTAAAGCGTCCATGTCGCAGGGCAGGCCCCACATGTGGACCGGCAGCAACGCCTTGGTGTGCGGGCCGATGGCCGCTTCGGCCGCCGCCGGCGACATGGTCAGGGATTCGTCAATGTCAATCACCACCGGAATGGCGCCGGCGGCCAGAACCGCAATCGCCGAGGCGATGTACGTGCATGCCGGAACCAGGACTTCGTCCCCGGGGCCGATGTTCTGGCCGATCAAGGCCGCCACCAGGGCCGTCGTGCCGCTGGAGGTCATCAGGACGTGCTTCACCCCGAGATATTGCGCATAGCGCGATTCAAAATTGGTGCACGCCCCGCCGATGCCGTAGCGGAACACCTTGCCGCTGAACAGGACCTCGCCAATGGCATCCAGCTCTTTCTGTCCGATCTTGTACATGGTGATTTTTCTCCAGTCTGGTTGGTGGCCGGCTGGCGCCGGCGAGGAAGGTCTGGGGCTGGCCGCCGCCGCCGTTTCCGATTGGCCGGGGTGGTCGCGGGCGGTCGCGGGCGGTATGCCGCAAATGAGCCCCTTGCTATTATCTATTATACAATCTCCAGTCGGCTTTGCAATCAGCGTCACCGGCATTCCCGATCACGGTTCGACGATCAGCTTCAGCAGCTCGGCGGCGGAAACCGCGCTCGGCGCGTCGTGGTCCGCCAAGAGCTGTTCGGCCAGACGGCGTTTTTTCTGGTGCAGCTCCAGAATTTTTGTTTCAATCGTGTTTTGGCCGACCAGCCGGTAGATGGTCACGGGCCTGGTCTGGCCGAGGCGATGCGCGCGGTCCGAAGCCTGATTTTCCACGGCGGGATTCCACCAGGGATCAAGGTGGACGACATAATCCGCGGCCGTGAGATTCAGGCCGAGCCCGCCTGCCCGCAGGCTGATCAGAAAAACATCGTGTTCGCCGCGCTGGAACGCCGCCACGGCCGCCGCCCGGTCCTTGGCCGGCGTCGAGCCGTCCAGGTAATGGTAGGCCACGCCGCGTTCTTCCAGGACCGGCCGGATCAGATCGAGATGACGAACAAACTGGCTGAATACCAATGCCTTATGACCATTTTTCAGAAGTTCGTCCAAAAGCTCCGCAAACGCTTTCCGCTTCGAGCTGACCAGGGTTGATTCGCCCCGCACCAGTCGCGGGTTGCAGACGGCCAGGCGGAGTTTCATGATGGCTCCCAGGACGTGGAATCGCAACTGGGCCGGGCTTTGGCGCCGAAGCGAATCCAACTCGCTGACCAGATCGCGGCGCAGGGCTTCATAAAAGGCCCTCTCCTCCTCGGATAAATCGATCAGCAGCGAAATCTCCGTCTTGGCCGGCAACTCCTGCAGGACCTGCGCCTTGGTGCGGCGCAGCAGAAAGGGGCCGACCAACGCATTTAGCTGGGATGACGCGCTTTGGCTGCCTTCCCGCTCAATCGGCGCCGCAAAACGCTTCTGAAAATTGCTTCTAGCGCCGAGCAGGCCGGGGTTGATGAAGTGAAAAATGCTCCAAAGCTCGTCGAGGTTGTTTTCAATGGGCGTGCCCGTCGTCGCCAAGCGAAAGACGGCATCGATCTTCAAGGCCGCCTGCGAGCGCTTGGTGTTGAAATTCTTGATGGCCTGGGCTTCGTCAAGGACGGCGACCCGCCAATGGATTCCGGCAACGGCCTTCTCCTCGCTTTGCAGCAATCCGTAGCTGCTGATCATGACTTTGTTGGGGCCCATGCCGGCGAGGACTTCCTGCCGGTCGCCCGGTCCGAATTGAATGACCTCGAGGCCGGGGGCGAAGCGTTCGATTTCCAGGCGCCAGTTGGTGCAGACCGAGGTCGGCGCGATGACGAGGGCCGGTCCTTCCGGGGCCTTGGCGAGGATGAACGCAATCGCCTGGACGGTTTTGCCGAGGCCCATGTCATCGGCGAGGCAGGCGCCGGCGCCCCAGGCGTCCAGTCGGGACATCCAGACATAGCCGTCGTGCTGGTACGTCCGCAGGGTCGCCTGCAGGCCGCCGGGGATTTCGGGCTGCAGGCTTTGGGCGCGGTCGATGGCCTGCAGTCGTTCCCGCCATTCGGGGGCATGGTGCAGGGCGCCGGCTTCGGCCAGCAGCCGGTCGGCCAGCGGCAAGGCGAACACGGGGAAGCGGGCCTCCTGGTCATGCAGGTCGCTGATGGCGGCAATTTCATGCAGGCGTCGACGGAATGAATCGGCCAAACTGACAATCTGGCCGTTGTCAAGCAGCAGGTAGCGCGAGCTGTCGTTGTCGCGGGCGGCGCGCAAGAGTTCCTGGAAGGTGATGGTGAGCTGGTCGTTGACCTGCACCTCGCCGGTGACGGAAAGCCAGTCGCCGTGGCAGCGGCTTGTCAGCCGGACATCGTGGAAATTGATTGGACGCGTCAACCGGATGGCCGGTCCTTCCGGCCATTCGACTTGGCAGAGCTCGCCAAGGGCCTGGACTTGCTGCAGGAAGTCATAGGAGAGTTCCGGTTCCGGCAGGCGCCACTGCCAGGCGCCGTTGTCGTGCCCGGCCAGCGCCGGACAGGCGGCGACGACATCCCCGGCGGTCTGCTCTTCCAGGGTCGGGTGGCGGACCGTGCGCACGATGCCGCCGGTCGCCGGCTGCAGGAATTCGCGGGGGCCAAGGCCAGGCGAAAAATGGCGCGGATGGCCGGCAAAAGGCCGCAACATGAGATCGATGACGAGGCCGCGCTCGCAGGGCTTGAGCCGGAAAACCGGCTGGCACTGGGCCGGCGTGCCGGGCACATCAAGAAAGTCGAGGGCGATATCCGACAGCAGGGCGTACTGCCGGCTCAACGCCAGTACAACCGCCGTTGCCGCCGGCAGGGCGGCGACGGGAAGCCTGACGCCCTCGCCGAGGCGCTCGGCCACGGCCTGGGCCTGCCGCGGGAAGGAATACAGCGCGATGCGGTTGTCCGGCTCGTGTCTGGCCGCCAGGTCGCACCCCGGCATGGTCGGCGGGTACATGGTCAAGGTGACGTCGCCGTCCTCCGATGACAGGATTTGGCAAAATGGTTGGGCCGGGACAATCGTGGCCGGCGTCGGGTCGGCGCCGGCGCCGCCTTCCCAAAGGAGGTTGGGATGGCCGGTCAAGGCTTCGATGGCCTTGACTGCACTGTTCGGTGAGGAGGCGTCGCCGTCGGGGCGACGGCAGTCAAGGCGATTTTCCAGAATGGCCAGCGCGAGCATGTCCTGCGCGGTGATGTGCATCGGCCAGTCCGAAACGGCGGTTCTGAATCGGAACGGCCTGGCCTTGCCCCATTTGCCGGTTTTGCCCAGCCGCTGTTCCATGGGCACGGGGATGACCTGGCCATTGTCGCCAGGCCGCAAATGCCACACGAGCCGGTTGTCGGTGTTTTCCGCCGGCTTGCTGAGAATGCCTTGGAGCTCGTTCAGAGTGTCGAGCCAGGGGTGGCAGACCGCGACGCAATCAATCAGGACGTGCGGTCCGCCGCCGGTGGCGGCCGGCTCACTGGCGTCGGCGTCGGCGGCCAGGCGTCGGGCCATTTCACGGCCGGCCTCGGCCAGGGCGTCATAGGCGCCGCTGGCGGCCAACGCCGTCACCTGCCGCAGCTGTTCCCGCAGCGCCGGCACGGGGCAGTCCTGCAGCCAGTAGGAAATCAAAGCATGGAAAAATTGATGCAGGGGAAGGGCCGCTGCGGCCATCTGGCTGGCGTTGGTTTCGGGCGCCGGCGGCGTCAGGCGGCGCAGGCGGTAGACCAGGGTGCGCAGGTGCTGGTAGACGTTCGCCCAGGCCGGGTTCAAGCCGGCGAGGCCGACGTTTTTGGCGGCCAGGCTCAGGCCGAGGTCGGATTTTTCCCAGAGCAGGGCGAAGATGTAAAACAGACCGCCGACCGTGCGGAAGTAGAAGGTTTTGGCGCCGTCATGCTGGCGGATGGCGTACAGAGTGTCCGCGA
>JAKLHU010000213.1 GCA_022709995.1 Verrucomicrobiota bacterium
CTGCTGTTTTAGTTTCAGTAAGATTTGCTGGACTTCGAGGACTGCAATAGGATCAACACCGCTGAATGGCTCATCAAGCAGAATCAACGACGGATTTGTTGCAAGCGCACGCGTAATTTCCAAGCGTCGCCGTTCGCCGCCGCTGAGGGTCATGGCCTTCTGGTGGCGGAGATGGCTCAACTGCAGTTCATTGAGCAGTTCCTCCCGGCGTTCCGCCCGTTCCTCCCGGCCCATGGCCAGCGTCTCCAGGATGGACATGATATTTTCCTCGACGGTCAGTTTGCGGAACACGGAGGGTTCCTGGGCCAGGTAGCCCATGCCCAGCCGGGCCCGTTCAAACATGGCCAGGCGCGACACGTCCCGACCGCCGAATTCAATCTGTCCGTCATCGGGTTTGATCAGGCCGACAATCATATAGAACGTGGTTGTTTTGCCGGCGCCATTGGGGCCGAGCAGCCCGACCACTTCGCCGGGTTTCACAAACAGGGAGACTTTGTTGACCACGCAGCGGTTTTGATAGATTTTGACCAGGTTTTTCGTTTGTAGCAGGAGATCGCCCTCGTCAGCCATTACTTACCGTCACCTTTCTGTGCATCCGCAGGCTTTTGTTCCGGAGCCGCTGTCGTCGCGGCTCCGGGTTTGGCATCTGGCCCGGCGGGCTTTTCGTCTTCGGTCTTGCCGCCGCCAAACAAGTTCCCCATCCCTCCTTTGCCGTTATTGCCGTCGCCTTTTTTCAAGGGGATGGTGACGGTTGCGCCGAGCAGGCTGATATTCTGGTTTTTCCGGTCATAGATCACCTTGTCGCCCTTCATGGCGTTTTTGCCTTGCAGAATCGTGCAGTTCCCCGTCAGGACGATGACATCGGTCTGGGCGTCGTAGGCGCCGTAGTCGCCGACCGCGCTTTCGCTGCTGTCGAGTTTTCTGACCGTGACGCCGCCTTCTGCTTCAATATGCTCCATCTTGTTGTCATTGTCAAGGAACACGGTCATTTTTTGGGCGGTCAGTTTCATGGTGCTGTCTTCAATCAGAACATTGCCGGACAACTCAATGCGATGCTTTTCCATTTGCATTTCCATCCGCTCGGCTGTGATGTTCATTGCATCGGTTTCTTCCTCGGCCTCGGCGGTTTCGGCCGTTGCGGTGTTGGCACGGTTCGTCGGTTCCGGGCGGGGCGCGGCGCCGGCCCCGGGTTCGGTCGGCTTCGGGAGGGCGGCCGGTTCAGCCGCCGCCGTCCGGCCCAAGCCCAGGGCCATGGCGAGAATCAGGATTGCGGTCAGGTGTTTCGTATTCATGGGTGTCATGTCCTTCGCATGGTGACGATGTCGTCGTCGCCGCCGTTTTGCCGGGTTGGAGGGCCGCCGGCGGCGAGCCGATGACCCGACGCTGGTAAAGATATAGCCCGTAATGATGGTAATACAATTCGCCGGTGTCGTTTCTATACAGGGGACGGCTGGTTTCCCGGCGGGGGCGGGCTGGCGACGGTCTGGGCGCCGCGGTCCGGGCCGCCGCTGGGGTTATTTTTTCCCGTCGGGAAGGAACGCGCCGCGGAAGTTGTGCTTGCGTCCTTTCAGGACAATACGCACCGTCGACCGGATCAGCACGACCTTGCGGTCGAGAAAGACGTCATAGCCGAGGCCGCTGATGGCAATGCCGTCGCTGGTGAGGTACACGGGCGCGTCGCTTTTGACTTCGGCCAGGTTGTGATTATATCGGCAGTGCGGGGAAGTCAGCTCGAACGGCCGGTCTGCCGCCCGCATCAGGAAAATCTTGAATGTTTCCAGCTCTGTTATCGTTCCTTTGACGGTGGCTTGCCGGCCAAACAATTCCCATTCCACCGCCCCCTCCTGGTTCAGGCCGCGGGTTTGAAAACCACTTACCGTGATGTTGCCGCTGCCGAACAGCGCTCGGGACCGCCCGGCGGCCGGGAAGCTTGCCAGCAGCCCGAAAAGGAACACCATGGCGACAGCCACCCGCCCGCGGCCGCTTTTGCCGCCGCGGGGAATGGACATGGTTATGTCATGGACCATTGCGGTCATTTTCACAGAACCTCCACCGGCCGTGCGGTCACGCCCGCATGGGCAGGTCAGGGTTGTCTCGGATTCGCCTCTGGCCGGCCGGCGCCAAGCCGTCTAAAGTCCGGTTCGGACGATGTCAGCCGGGGAAGAAGCCCCGTGCCGGCCGGCCAGCGCCAGCCGCGAGTGCCCTATTCCCTTAAACATAGCGTTTCATCAATTGTTCCCAGTGGCCCTGCAAACGCAACAGCCGTTCCAGAATTTCCCGGACGGCGCCGCGGCCGCCCGGTCTGGTCGCCACCCAGTCGGCCGCGCTGATGACTTCGGCCGCGGCATCGCCGACGGCCGCGCTGACGCCGGCCAAGCGCATCGGTGGAATGTCAATCAGGTCGTCGCCGATGTACAGGCA
The DNA here is from genome assembly GCA_022709995.1 of Verrucomicrobiota bacterium. Classification (GTDB taxonomy): domain Bacteria; phylum Verrucomicrobiota; class Lentisphaeria; order Oligosphaerales; family Oligosphaeraceae; genus JAAZKI01. The sequence continues at coordinate 2,422 of JAKLHU010000213.1, forward strand.
TTGGCGTGGCTCCACGCCGAGGTTGGCGCACAATTGCCGCAGGCCGTCGGCCTTGACGTGGACATCCTCGAGGATGAAGTCCAGATTGAGTTCGCGCGCCCGGCGCTGGTTAGCCAGGCTGGAACGCCCGCTGAGAACGCCGGCAAGCAGGCCGGCGCGCCGGGCCAGCTGAATGCCGGTGCCGTCGTGCACGTCGAAAAACTTGATTTCCTGGTCGTGGCCGAGGCCATAGCCGATGCGGCCGTCGGTCAGCACGCCGTCGATATCCATGACCACGACCTTGACATCATGCACCTTGGTTGACCAGTTCATGGATTTCCTTGATAGTTCGGAGCAGTTTGGGGAGTTCTTCCAGGGGCAGGGAATTGGGGCCGTCGGAGCGGGCGCGGTCCGGGTCGGGGTGGGTTTCCAGGAAGAGTCCATGAATGCCGACGGCCGCCGCCGCCCGGGCCAGCGGGGCGACGAAAGCGCGATTGCCGCCGGAGCTGCCGCCCAGGCCGCCTGGTATCTGCACGGCATGGGTGGCGTCAAAGATGACGGGCCAGCCCAGCTCGCTCATCACCACCAGGCCGCGCATGTCAACGACTAGGTTGTGGTAGCCGAAACTGGCGCCGCGCTCCGTCAGCATGATCCGCTCATTGCCGGTGGAGGACACTTTCTGGGCCACGGGCAGCATGTCTTCGGGGGCGAGGAACTGGCCTTTCTTGATATTCACCGGCCGGCCGGTGGCGCCGGCCGCGAGGAGCAGGTCGGTCTGACGGCAGAGAAAAGCCGGAATCTGCAGGACGTCAACGACTTCTGCGACTTCGGCGCATTGTTCGGGGGCATGCACGTCGGTGAGGACCGGGCAGCCGAATTCGCGCTTGATCATGGCCAGGGTGCGCAGGCCGTTTTCCATGCCCAGACCGCGGAAGCCGTTGACGCTGGTGCGGTTGGCCTTGTCAAAGGAGGCCTTGAAGATGTACGGCAGCCCAAGCGTTTGGCAGGCGGCCTGGGCGGCACCGGCGATGCGCCGGCAGATGTCGTCGGATTCGATGACGCAGGGTCCGGCGATGATGACCGGTAACTGGCCGGAACCGATGCTGATGTTCGGGCTTAAGGCGAAGACTCGTCCCATGTTTTCCATCTCCTTGTGAAGTGGCGCCGCGGGGGCGCGGTCTGCCATCGCCGGCTGGCGTTCGGGGCGGCGCCGCGTCGCCCGGCCGGCAGCCGAAGCCGGCCGGTGCGAGGGCTGTCGACTAACGGCCGTCGACGAGCATGCCGCGCTGCCGCAACTGCTTTTCAATCAGCTGGATGTCGGCTGGAACATCGACTCCGGCGTTGCTTTCCTCCGTTACCATGACCAGGATGCGGGCGCCATGTTCCAAGGCCCGGAGCTGTTCCAGCATCTCACAGCCCTCCAAAACGCCGCGCTCCCAGGTGACGAACTGGTCCAGAAAATCGCGGCGGTACGCGTACAGACCCCAATGCAGAAGCGGCTCGACGGCGGCGCCGCCTGGGCGGGGGAAGGGAATGAGCGAACGGCTGAAATAGAGGGCGAAACCGCGCCCGTCAAGCACGACCTTGACGGCGTTTGGATCGGCCGGGTCGCGGTCGGTTTTCGCGAAGGGCACGGCGGCGGTGCCCATGTCGGCGCCGGTTTCGCGCATGCGGCCGACCAGTCGCTCCAGAACGGCCGCCGACATCAGCGGCTCGTCCCCTTGGACATTGACGATCAGATCAGCGTCGCGGCCGGTGATCGCTTCGGCGATGCGGTCTGTTCCCGTCGAGTGCGTGCTCGCCGTCATGACGGCCTGTCCGCCGAAATTCGCGACTGCCGACCGTATCCGTTCATCGTCGGTCGCCACCAGCACTTCGGCAAAGAGCGGGCAGTTCCGGACTGATTCATAACACCATTGGATCATCGGCTTGCCGCCGATCAGCGCCAGCGGCTTGCCGGGAAAACGCGTGCTGCCGTAGCGCGCCGGTATCACCGCAATTGTCCGTTCGGTCATGAGTTCTTCTCCTGTTCGTTCTTCGGAATAAGGGGATGTTTTTTGCTTGTCCGGACGGGCGATGCCGAGGCCAAGGCCGGTTGGGCGGGGCTGTCGCGCCGCCGCGGCGACGCGTCAGCCGATGGCCGCGATCAGGGTGTCGGCGTCGATGGCGGCGGTGCCGACCAGGCCGACGACTACTCCGGCCGCGTGGTTGGCGATTTCCGCTGCTTCCGGCAGCGAGGCGCCGGCCAGCATGGCGAGCAGCCAGATCAGGACAACGCGGCGGCCGCTGCGGGTCATTTGTCGGCGAGCGGTTCGATGAGCAGCAGCGAGCGGTCGCCGTCGGCCTGCAGGTACTCGATGCTGCGGATCTGGTCGCGGCTGCCGGCGACGACGAT
>JAKLHU010000214.1 GCA_022709995.1 Verrucomicrobiota bacterium
TGGCCAAGCACATGGACAAACCGCTGATCGACATCCGCCTGGCCCAGAAAGACCCGGCCGAACTCGGCGGCGTCTATTTCCCCAACCGCGACACCAAAACCCTGGAACTGCTGCCCCCGGCCTGGGTGAAAAAAGCCTGCGCGGAACCATGCCTGGTGTTCCTTGACGAAATCAACGCCGCCGTCACCAGGCTCCACCAGGCCGCGGCCTACCAGATCGTCTTGGAAAAACGGATCGGCGACTACGCGTTCCACCCCGGCACCACCGTCCTCGCCGCCGGCAACCGCGAAGACGACCAGTCCATCGTCACCCCGCTCTCCGCCGCCCTCTGCAACCGCTTCGCCCACTTCGAAATGCGACCGGAGGCCGACAGCTGGCTGGGCTGGGCCGCCGACCACGGCATCCATGAACACATCATGGCCTTCATCCGGACCTATGGCGAGAAAGTGCTCTTCGAGGCCTCCTCCGAACACGCCTTCCCCACGCCCCGCAGCTGGGAAATGGCCAGCCGGGTCATGAACCGCGTCCACCCGGACGACTGCCGGCGCATCGTCGCCGCCTGCGTCGGCATGCCCATGGCCGACCGCTTCTGCAAATACCTCGACCTCTACCGGCGCGTCAACGCCGAAAAAATCATCGCCGGCCAGGAGACGATCGATTTCGGGCGGAATGCCGAGCCGTCCTTCCTCTACGCCGCGGTGTTCGCCGTCGCGGGCTTCCTGGCCCACGCCGAGATCCCGGACCAGCATCTGGCCAACATCGTCCATTTCCTCCGTTCGCCCGGCCTGGGCGCGGAGTACCAGATTCTGCTGCTCCGGCAGCTGCGGTCCCGGGCGCCGGCGCTTCTGGACCGTCTGAAGACCGTCGCCGCCTTCCGGGAATTGGCCGCCCAAATCATCAACCTGCGCGCCGCGCTCTATCTGTCATGACGATTTCCGACGCCGACATCCAAACCGAACTGGAACGCCTCTGCGCCCTGCGGATGCAGATGCTGGAGATGCACCCCTTCTGGGGATATCTGCTGCTGCAGGTGAAGCTGACGCCGGCCCTTGGCCTGCCCAGCTTTTCGGCCACCGACTGCCTCCGGCACATCTGGTTCAACCCGGAGCTGACCCGGCATCTGAACGCAGCCCAGCTCGGCTTCGTCCTGGCCCATGAAATCTGCCACCAGGTGTTCGCCACCCTCGAACGCGCCGGCGACCGCGATGCCTTCATCTGGAACCTGGCCACCGACTACGCCATCAACCTGATCGTGGCCGACATCACCGTGCCCGGCAGCGGCAACCGGGAAAAATTGTACGACTTCCGCCGGGTGGTCATTCCCGACTGCGGCGACATCCGCATCTGCCTGGATGAGGCCTACCGCGGCATGATCGCGGAAACCATCTACGAACATCTCATGAACGAAGACCTGGACCGCGCCCCCGGGCCGGTCACCGTCCTGCTGCCGGACCCGCACGGCGTGCCGCGCCGGCTTCCGGACCTCCTTGACCACCTGGGCGGCATTGACATTCACCTGCCCCTGGACTTGAACGTCAACGCACGCGAAACGCTCCAGGAACGCATCCGGGACGCCGTCGGCGTCTGGAGCGCCGGCGACCGCCGCGGCGACCTGCCGGGCGTCCTGCTCGGCCAACTCGGCCTGCTCCGCCCGCCGCAAATCCCCTGGCAACGCCTGTTCCACCGCTTCGCCGACGCCGCCCTCGGCCGGGACGACTATTCCCTGGCCCGGCCGAACCGACGCTACTGGGCCATGGACCTGGTCGTGCCCGGACGCTTCCAGGAAACGATCAGCCGCGTCGTGATCGCCCTGGACACCTCCGCCAGCATGGACGAAGAGGAACTGCGCGCCGTCGCCAGCGAAATCATCGGCATGATGCCCCTGGCCGACGACATGACCCTCATCATCGCCGACGCCGAAATCCAGGAGGTGGTGCGTTTCGAGGGCCTGGAAAGCTTTCTGCGGGCCGGGCGCCTGGCGGGCGGCGGCGGCACCGACCATGTCTGCGTCTTTGACTATATCGCCGCGCATGGCCTGGCCCCAAGCCTGTTCATCGGCCTGACCGACCTTGCCAGCTCTTTCCCCGAGCGGAAACCGCCCTATCCCGTGCTGTGGGTGACGCCGCCCCGGCATGCGGACCCGCCCTGGGGGCTGGTCGTGGCCCTGCCGCCCGAACCGGGTCAGGACTTGGACGACGCGCAACCACCGCCCATCTCGTGATTGGCGATTGACGCCACCCGCCGGACTGGGACCGACGCCTCCCGGCGGACTGGGACCGACGGCGTCTCGCCGGACTGGAATTTGGCAAAAGTCCGTGGTGCGGCGACCGGGCTTGGCCTGGCTCGCCGTAGCTACCCAGAAATGGCAATTTTCCAGGACACTGAAATGGCCGATTCGCCGAGCCGGGCGTTGAACGAAAAGACGCTTGAGCGCCTCAGGGCCTGAGGCGCCTACTTGGGAGCGCCGAACCGCTTGCCGCGGGACAGGAATGGCAATTTTCCAAGAGACGAAATAGCCGATTCGCCGAGCCGGGCTTTGGACGAAAAAACGCTTGGGCGCCTCAGGGCCTGAGGCGCCTACCTGGGAGCGCCGAACCGCTTTGCCGCGGGACAGGAATGGCAATTTTCCAGGAGACGAAATGGCCGATTCGCCGAGCCGGGCGTTGGACGAAAAAACGCTTGGGCGCCTCAGGGCCTGAGGCGCCTACCTGGGAGCGCCGAACCGCTTTGCCGCGGAATTTGCCAAACTCCAGGCCAGCGGCTCGCCAAACTGGGACCGCCGCGGCGGGGGCGATGCCTCACTGTTCCTTCACGACAGTCAAGGTGATGGCGGTTGGCTCCTGGTCGGCATTGATCATCAGGTTGGCGGTCCGGCTGTCTTTCTTATAGACCAGCATCGTCTGCTTGTCTGCCTTGAACATGCCGGTCTCCTCCCAGCCCTGGCTTTTCATTTCGGCCTTGTACTTTTCGCTGATGACATCGGCGGCGTCCTTGCTCTCCATCGTCAGATTGAATCCCTCCGGGAGCGTCCAGACGCCGGTCAGCGTCGCTCCGGCATAGACCAGGACATCCTTGGGAAAGGCGTCGGGAAGCTTGGCGTTCTTGCCCGAGACGAACGACGTCTGGCCGTCTTTCCCCTCGATGGTCACGTCGTCGCCGGAAACGCGAATGTTCGACTTGTTTCCGTCCTGGTCGGTCGAGACAATGTTGATTTTGCCGTCCTTAATGTCGATGTCGGCGTCAGCGCCGTCCTGGCTGAGGCCTTTTTCCAGAATCTTCTCGGTCAGCTTTTCCGAAATGGTTTCCGACATTTTTTTGCCGCAGCCGACCTGCAGGACGCATCCGGCGAGCAACCCCGAAAGCAGTAGTTTCCGCAACATGGCTTAAAGTCCTTTTTGTCCAATTTTACCTTTTTCTGGCGCCGGCATTGCCGGAGGCCGGCTTCCTACCGCCGGCGCCTTGCCTACCGGTTGGTTGGCATACCATACTTTCTCCCGGCCAAGCCGCCTTGTCAAGCCGCCGGGGCGAAAAAGAACCGCTTGCCTCGGCCCGACCGGCCCGGCTGCCCGGCGACCGCGGGGCGCCGACCTGACAACGCGGCACCCCCCCGGCGGGACCGCGCCGCCAACACGGCGGCAATTCCTCATTCTCGGCTGGCAGACACAGTGCAAGTTTTTGCCGGAAAGGTGGTTGTATCAATAGGTGACGAGCACGGGCTGGAAGCCCGTGTCACCTCTCCCGTGCCGCTGCAACGTCATCATGACCTCTTGCCGAGCCAGGGGACACGCCCCGACCGCTCGTAAACTGCCCAAGAGCGAAAGATTACGTTTGCCTGTAAGCGGTCGGCCATTGATAATGGCGGTCCTAGTGGCCTGGCGCGTCAAGGTGGCGCCTCAGGCCCTGAGGCGCCCAAGCATTGACTCCTCTATCGCTCAATTATCAATGGCTGACCGATTACGTTTCCCTTTCCAGTCTCGTTCCACCATCATGGCGGCGACGCCGGAACCAGAGTATATTATCGCCATTCCACGCCGTTGGCGAAATCCCTTGCTCTTGTGCAGTTGAACACTATGCGCGAGTCCAGATGGCGTTACAGTCGTCCCTGACAGGGCTGCCGTCGACTTTATTCGGCCTCGCCCAGGGCAGTGTTCTGACGGCCTTGCTGGGACCTGGGCCTCTCCGCGACGAGCGATATTTGCCCTGCGGCTCCACCAAAGGGAAGGATTACCCCTTGGCCTCTTCCACGCCTGTTTCACCCCGTATCGACGCCATGTACATTCACCCATCTACTCTTCTTTGGCCCGTCCTGTCGTCCTTCCTCAGTCTGGCCATCATCGCGGGAGCAGCAACCATGCCGAACAGCAGCAACCCGGCTTCCCCCTACGGCGAACTCTCCGCCCAGGAAAAACGCATCCTTCGCGACAAGGGCACCGAACCGCCCTTCACCGGCCAGTATGATCGATTCGCCAAGCCAGGCGTCTACTGCTGCCGGCAATGCGGAACGCCCCTCTACACATCGGACGACAAATTCAACGCCGGCTGCGGCTGGCCGGCCGCTGGGCAGACGACGATGTCCAGCGCGAACTGCCGGCCCAGCGGCAGCGGCGCCGGGCGCGGCGCAAAGGCCAGTTGCACCCCGTCGGCCTCGGCCAGCAGGCGGTGGGCGGCGCTCAGGCTGTCGCCGCAGGCGGCCTGCACTGCGGCGCCGGCCAGCAGCCCTGCCAGGGCGGTGACGCCGCGGCGCATCACGCCTTGGTGCCCCGTACCGCCT
>JAKLHU010000215.1 GCA_022709995.1 Verrucomicrobiota bacterium
CGCCGACATCATCGCTGTCTTCCCGCCCAAACACATCCCCGCCGAAGAATGGACGCAAAGACCGCGCGAAACCCTGGCGATTCTGGCACAGATCGCCTCGTTCGTGGAACCCTGACACCGCATCCGTAACGGGTAGGGAAACACCGTCCCGACGCGCCGAGGCGATCCCCACCAGCCTGGAAAGCACGCGATCCCGGCGCCAGGAGACCAGGGGAAGGGAAATCAAGAGGGACGGGCGTCGACATGGGCGCGTTCGACCAAACGCCAGACGCCAACAGCCGGACCAATCCAGAAATTTTGACTGGGGGCGCCTTGCAAAAAAAATTGTGACAGATTATCGTAACGACTGATTGTCTTGATTGGTGCCAGGCGGCAAAACAGGCTATATCCCGCTGGTTCGAGTCCGGACTGTCACGTTTGGACATGAATTGAAAATGATGGCCGAGTGAGGAACCTGGCGTCGATGACATTGATGTCGGCCCAAGTCCGACGTCTTTCCGTGCCGGCAGGACGAGCCCATTGGCGAACGAGGCAAACTGAACTGGGGAAGCCATGACTGGCTGCGCCCAGCCCAACAGGAAAAAGCGGCAACATGAAGGTCGATTATAGTTTTATCACCACCGTGACTCCAACCGAAGAAAAGGAACTGGCCGAGTTATACCGCGAAGCCGAATGGTGGGATGGCCAAGGCGATGGCGAGTGGATCCGGCAATTGCCGCAGCGGTCTGCTCTGTTCCTGGTCGCCCGCTGCCAAGGAAAGGTTGTCGGCATGGGGCGGGTGATCGCCGACGGCGTCAGCGATGGCTATCTGCAGGATGTCTTCGTCACGACTACGTTCCGAAAACAAAAAATCGGCGCTGAATTGGTCCGTTCCCTGACGGCGGCGGCAGCCGCTATGGGCATCGATTGGCTCCTTCTGATCGCCGCCCCGGGCAAAACAGAATTCTATGAATCATTGGGCTATCACGTCATGCCGCAACACGTGCCAATGAGATTCGGCGGCCGCCCATGACGGTGAATCTGCCGGACAGTTTTCATCGGGTCAGCCCCAAAGACGCTGATCGGATCAGGTTTTTCACAGCGGATGGCGCCGGGGTGCTGTCCTGCGAATACGCCTTTGCCAATCTCATGGCCTGGGGTGAACGGTACCAGCTGGCCTGCCGGGAACAGGACCAGCGCCTGTGGATTTTCGGCGCCTCGGCTGATTTCCTGTATTACCCGCTCGGCGCGCCGGTCTCTCCCCGGCATCTGCATGCCGCCAGCCTGGACCTGCGGCAACAGGGCTTTTCCGGCCGGCTGGCATTGATCCCGGTCGACTATTATGACCGTCACCGGGAAGAACTGGACGCCTGGTTCACGTGGCAGTCGTCGCCCGATTATTTTGAATATGTCTACCGAACCGACGACCTGGCCGACCTCTCCGGCCAGAAATTGTCCCCGAAGCGCAACCTCATCAACCAATTCCTGCGCGAACACCCCGACTGGGCAAGCCGCGAGCTCGACCCGGCTGCGGACAAGGCCGCCGTGCTTCACATCGCGGACGTCTGGGCACAGAATAAAACGGACGACATCGAGCACGTCCGCGATGACTTGCAGGCGCTGTCTGCCGCTTTCGACTGCTGGGTGGAGGCCGGCTTTCTCGGCACCGTCCTAACCGTGCAGGGATGCCTGGTTGCCTTTGCCCTCTACAGCATGCTGACGGCAAAGATGGCCGACGTCCATTTTGAAAAAGCCTTGAGCACGTGCAAGGGCGCCGCCCAGATGATCAACCGCGAAACGGCCCGTCGACTGCGCGGCAAAGCCGAATGGATCAACCGCGAGCAGGATCTCGGCGTGCCGGGACTGCGACAAGCCAAACTGTCCTATGACCCGGAGCACTTGATTAAAATAGGTTTGCTATACCCACGGCCAAACTGATCCCGCCAACGCAAGAGTCTTTTCGCCGTGGCGGCCAAACCGAAGTCAATGGGCCATATCGGTCGGCCGGGGAAAAGCCAGCGCCAGGGGAAAAAGACCTTTGGCTACTTCCCATTCTCATGTTCGGCGGATGGCAAAGCGACGATTTTGATGAAGCCTTGCTGTAAAGCCCGCAGCACCGAGGCCAACAAGGGGCAGGCCGACTGGCAGTTGAAAGGCCCCGGCTCCGGCGCCGCCTGGCTTGGCGCTTCTGCCGCCGGCGCACTTCCCGGCGACTTGTCGGGCGCATGCTGTGATCGACCGGAGGACGACCGAGACGAGGGATGGTCACGGCCATCGGAGACCTCGTCGGCCCCGTCTGGCAGTCTCCCCTGGGTATGGTCATCCAGCAAAAAAGCTTTAATCCGCGGAAAGTAAACCGGGGAGGCGTTCAGGGTCGGGCCGACTTCCCATTTCCGGTAAGTGGAATAATCGACTTTGAATTGCTTTGCCGCCCCATTCAAGGTGAGTCCTTTTTCCAGGCGCCGGGCCCGCAGGATGGCCCGAATTTCAGCAGTGAACGAACCGGTGAAAGTGCTTTTTCCATTCGCCTTATGAACATCCATGTCACTCTTTCTTTTGGAACCCAGACAGGGCTTGGATTGCACCTTTTCCAAAGTTGACGGCACGACCACAATGGCACTGCGGAAATTGACTAACGAGGAAAAACAAACACCAATATAGCGTTTCTGGCCACGAAAGTCAAACAGCAAAACGCATCAAAAAAATGGCTCTGCGGAAATCATGCGGTCACCGGCTCTGGTGGAGAAGCAAGTTTTTCGCGGGCCGCCGCGGAGTGGCAAAGGCTGCGGCGGGGTCGTCAGCGCACGACCCCGGATTGGCAGCCGGGATGGCTGCTCAGCCCCGCGAGAGACGGCATGACGTCGATGCCCATGACGTGATGACAACTGGCAACGCTCCCTTCGTTTTATCCGCAGATTATGCAGATGAGCGCAGATTTTCAAGGCACGCCTTGAAAATCTGCACTCATCTGTGGATAAAACTTTCGCCAAAGGCTTATCGTGCGCACGCAAGCATGGCGGCACGGAGCCGATGTCCTCGTTAGGGATTTTTGGCAGTCTGGGGAGAACGTCAAGCAGCCAGGCATCAACGCCGGCGCCGTTGTCCTTGCCGGTGACGACCGGCCTGCTGATGCGGGCGGCTACTTCACTATCGTGACCGTTGCCAACGAACAACCCATCCAGGCGGTCCAGGGCAAGAGGCCAGGATGGTAATTTCAATGGGATTACTGCCAACGCTCACGCGTGGGTTCACCCATAACTCCCAACGTTTACTTTTGTGGACGTGGGGAGTTGTTGATCGGCGAACGTCTGCCATGTGCCGCCGGCTGTTCACCGACGAATCAATCGATCATTCCCGGAGATCACGCGAAAGGAAAAACAATTCACTTGCGAGTGTAAAGTGACCGTCGTGGGTGTGGCGTTCCAATTGGATTTGATCATCATGTCAACGGGCCCGACATGCGCTTATTCAATTCAGCGTTTGACCAGGCTTTTTTTCGCTTCCATCTTGGTGCTGAGTTGCGCCTGCATGGCTTTGATATCCGCGTTGATGCAGGCGACGTCGGCTTTGCGGATCGCCTCCGCAACGGCTTCTCGTTCAGAAGCCGGAACGGCTTTCCAGAACTTCCACGACTGCAACAAGGCGCCATGTTCCTGGAGCAGTTTGGCTGCTTTCTCGCGGATGTGCTTGGCTTCGATGCGGCCCTGGGACAGTTTGGCCTTATGGCCATCATCCATCACACGCCTCGCCATTTTTCACCTCCATTGTCAATGATTGCCTCCTGCAGGGAAAGCCCGCAGTCTGAATGGAAAAAGTCAAAACAAGTAGATACTTTTTTGATATGCTATTACTTTAATACACTTTGTGCTTTCGTCAAGCTTTTTTCATATAAAAACGGCACCATTTCAAAATGGTTCAGTTCGGCAAAATTTGGTGCAGATATTTGGCAGTATGTGGCGGTTTTTGGCGCCTTTCCGGCATATTGCGGAGCATGCCAATTCGGCGTTATCGCCATTAGGCGCCCGAGAGGCGGCCTTTTGGCAACGCGACGGGCTGACGGGCGCTGATGAACCATTTGCAAACGGCTCGTGGTGTTGTAAATTTATTTCAAGACCATACCCAGCTTTCCAGGAAGGACGGATTTAAGCTCACCGGGAAGTCTTCGGACCGAATCGGAAAGGAATGGAAGCATGAAGACCGACGCGAAGTCAAAAGGCCCATGGTATCACCGTTTTGCCATTCGGCTGTTTACCCTGGTTCTGGCAGTGCTGACCTTCTGGGGGCTGGGATTTTTGGTGGATGATATCCGGTCCATCCGCGGCCCCGACTACAACGCCATCGAGATGAAGCATCTGGACGCGGATCTGGTGGCCAAACGCGATGCGCTGGTGAAGCAGATTGCGGACCTTTCCCGTCAGATCGAGAACCAGACCGAGAAGCAGCAGGTGGTCGGCGACAGCTCCCGCAATCTGCAGCAGACCATCAACCAGCTCATTGAACTGCAGAAACTTGGCATGCAGAAGAGCGTCGCTTTTTCGGAAACCGACCAGTCGAACTTCACGGCCAGCCTACGGCTCTTTTTGGACAACCAGGGGAAATACCAGGCCCTGAGCCATGCCGTGTCGGACCTGCTGGAGCAAAAGCATGGCCTCGTCCGGGAGAAGGAACAGGTGGAGCAGGACCTTGAGAAACGGCGGCGGCCGGCCCGGGATGAATTCAACCGCCTCAGCCACCGGCATCGTCTGAAACTGGCCGCGCTGCAATTGGCGATTCTACTGCCCATGC